>DATCRO010000996.1:0-5137 GCA_036569025.1 Burkholderiaceae bacterium | reverse complement strand
TCGCACGCCAACGCCCAGACCGCCGAGACGCAGAGCCGCGACTCCGGCAACGGCCTGGCCGGCATCGACCTGCGCCTGCGCTGCCCGTTCGGCGTGCGCTGCGCCGGCTACGCGCAGGTGATGGGCGAGGATTCGCGCAAGCACCTGCCCTACAAGTACCTGGAGACGGTGGGCGCCGAGACCTGGTCGGCCGACGGCGCGACGCGCCTGTACTTCGAGGCGTCGGAGGTGGGCTGCCGCGACACCTGGCGCCATCGCAGCACGCCGGGCTGCGCCTACGTCAACTACGCCTACCGCGACGGCTTCACCAACGGCAACCGCTGGCTGGGCGCCAGCATCGGCTCCGACGGCAAGCTGCTCACGCTGGGGTGGATCGACTCCGACTGGGACAGCGAGCTGCGCCTGGACTGGGGGCACGTCGGCTCGCGCGTGGGCACCTTCGCCTATCCCAACGAGCCCGTGGTGCCGGGCCTGCTGCTGTGGGCCGCGTCCGCGCGCCGCAGCTGGCACATCGGCTCGACGACCATCACGCCCGAATTCGACTGGACGAAGGTGCATACCGCGACCGGCAGCTGGGACACCTCCTCGCGCGTGGGCATCGAGATGAGCACCACGCTGGACGACCTCGGCTTCGCGTCGCCGGGCCGCATCGGGCAGGCGCTGTCGTCGGCCGGCAGCCCGGCCACCGACCGGCTGCTGGCCGCGGGCGCGCTGATCGGCGGCGCCGCGCTGTTCGATCGCGCGGCCAACAGCTACGCCTACGACCACCGCGGCGAGCCCGCGTTGCACGTCCTGCGGATGACCGCCGACACGCTGCCCTACGCCGGCCTGGGCCTGGCCGGCGGCGCGTGGCTGCTGCGTCGCGGCAGCGCCGACGGCGATGTCGCGCTGGCCAGCGTCGAGGCGGGGCTGACGTCGCTCGCGCTGTCGGAAGTCATCAAGCTGGGCGTCGACCGCTCGCGCCCGACCGACGATCGCGGCGCGACCGACTTCGGCCACGCCAGGCGCTCGGACAGCTCGTTCCCGTCGTCGCACACCGCGCTCGCCTGGTCCGTGGTCACGCCGATCGCGCAGCGCTACGACGCGCCCTGGCTGTACGGCGCGGCCGCGCTGGTCAACGTCGGGCGCGTGGCCGGCCACAAGCACTGGCTGTCCGACACGGTGGCCGGGTCGGTCCTGGGCTGGATGGTGGGCGACTGGTTCGGCCACCGCGCCGGATCCGACACGGGCAGCACCGTCGTGGTGATGCCGCGCGGCGTGCTGGTGTCGACGGACTTCCGTTGACGGCTTGTCAGGCGCCCGGCGGCTGCCCGCAGACGTCGCGCACCCAGGTGGCCAGCCGGTAGCGCGCCAGCACCGCTTCGGGCACCGGCCGGAACGGCGTCGTGAGGAAGCCGGCCGGGATGCGCGGCGCCTTGCGGTCGATGACGGCGATGTTGGCGGGATCGAAGAAGTCGTAGCCGCTGACCGTGGCGTTGGTGGTGATCAGCTTGGTCTGGCTGCCCAGGGCCTCGACGGTGCGCATCGTCAGGCCGCGCTGCGCCGGGTGCTCGATGTCGAGCAGGGCGCGCGAGTTCAGGAAGATCTCCTGCACCTGGGCGCGCGACAGCGGCGCGAAGCGGAAATCGCTGCGGCCCGAGCCGGCGATCGTGCGGGTGAACACCTTGCGCGTCGTGTACATCCACGGCGCCTGCAGGTACAGGTACCAGCACGCCCGCGCCGGGTCTGCCAGCTGCGCGGCGATGGCCTGGACGATGCGGTAGCGGTCGGAGTGGATGGTGCCGACGAAGCTGATGTCCCACTTCGGATCCGGCGGCGCCGTGCGCTCGAAGCCGGGCGTGAAGAACAGCGGCCGGAAGCGCATGTTCCAGCGCGTGGCGTCGGCCTGGTCGAAGCTCAGGCACTCGTCGTACAGCGGCAGCTGCTTCTTGGAGCGCGGCTTGTTCGACAGCGAGTCCCAGGTGTAGAACACCAGCCGCGCCGCCGGGTACGCGGTGCGCAGCATGCGCAGCGTCTGCTCGAAGATGCACTCGCCCTGGATGACGAGGAGCAGGTCGTAGCGCGCGACCGCCAGCCGCTGCAGCTCGCGGGCGTAGAAACCGTTGGCGGCCGGCATGGTCAGGGTGGGCGAGACGCGCGCCACCGCCTTGAGCGCCGAGGCGTCGAAGGGGCGGTCGGGCAGCATGTCGACGTCCCAGCCGTCGGCCTGCATCTGGTTGCGGATCTCGCTTTCGTAGCCGAAGAAGCGGGGCGCCACGAGCAGCGCGCGGCCCTGTCGCGAAGTCGCCATGGTCAGCCCTCGAGCGGGCCGTCGCTGCCCTTGCCCGGAACGATGCGCGCGGGCACGCCGACCGCCAGCGCGCCGGGCGGCACGTCGTCCAGCACCACCGCGTTGGCGCCGACGACGCAGCCGCGGCCCAGCCGGACGGGGCCCAGCACCTTGGCGCCGACGGTCAGCGTCACGTCGTCTTCCACGACGGGCCGCAGCGCGAGCGTGTAGCCGAAGTCCGCCGTGCGCGCGCCGAGCGTGACCTGGTGGAAGATCGTCACGTTGCTGCCGATGGAGGCGCCGCCCAGCACCGTGCCCTGCGTGTGGGCGATGATGAGCCCCGGTCCGATCTCGAGGGTCGCCGGCACCTCGATGCCGAAGACGACGAAGTTGAGCAGCTGCACCAGCTTGGCCAGCCGCCGCCAGCCGGCGCGATCCAGCGCGTGGGCGCGGCGGATCAGGCTGACCGGCGCGAAGCGGGGCGAGAAGCCGTGCACCCAGCGGCGACGGGCCTGCGGGCGTCCGCTGGCCTGCGCGAGGCGCGCCCAGTCCGCATCGAGTGTCTCGCGCAGGGACGCCATCAGTTCGTCAGCCCGTTGCTGCGCAGTTCGGCCGTCGCCTGCTCGGACTTGTCCACGTGCACGGGTTGCGTGGCGGCCCAGGCGCAGAAGCGGCGCAGGCCGTCCTCGAGCGACACGCGCGGCTCGAAGCCCAGGAGGCGCCGCGCGACCGACAGGTCGGCGTAGCCGTGGCGGATGTCGCCGACGCGGTACTGGCCGGTCACGCGCACCGGCACGTCCAGGCCGGCGGCCTTCAGCAGCGTGGCCGCGAGCGCGCTGACGCTGGTGGCGATGCCCGAGCCCAGGTTGATGGCGGCGCCCTGCGGCAGGTCGGCCGCGAGGCACGCCTGCATCGCCGCCGTGACGTCGGACACGTGCACGAAGTCGCGCGATTCCAGGCCGTCCTCGTAGATCGGGATCGGCAGTCCCTGTCGGGCCCGGTTGAAGAAGATCGAGATGATGCCGGTGTACGGGTTCTGCAGCGACTGGCCTTCGCCGAAGACGTTCTGCGGACGGAAGATCGTCGACTTGAATCCGAGCGCCGCGGCTGCCGAATTGAGCAGCAGCTCCTGCGCGGCCTTCGTCGCGGCGTAGACCGAGCCCGGCGCGAAGTGCAGCGATTCGGGCGTGGGCACGGCCACGAGCGCGGTGCCGTCGGCGTCGCGCGGCTCCCAGTCCGCGGCCGCCAGGGCTTCCGGCGTGCGCGGCATCGGCTGCAGGATCCGGTCCGGCGCGTCGGGGCGGACGTAGGCGCCCTCGCCGTAGACGCTGCGGCTCGAGGTGACGACCACCTGGCGCGGCCGGCGCCTGCACTTGGCGATCGCCTCCAGCAGGGCTGCGGTGCTGCCGCAGTTCGCGTTCGTGTAGTGCGCGATCTGGTACATCGACTGCGCCGTGCCGGTCTCGGCGGCGAAGTGGAAGACGGCGTCGCTGCCGTCGACGAGGTCCGCCCGGTCCTGCAGCCGGGTCGCGTCGAATCGCACGAAGCGGGCCCCGTCCGGCACGCTGGCGGCCGGGATGTCGCCGTGGATCTGGGGCGTCAGGGAGTCGATGAGCAGGACGTCGTGGCCCGCCGCGAGGAGCCGGGTCGCGAGATGCCGGCCGATGAAGCCCAGTCCGCCCGTGATGACGATTTTCAAGGAGATGCCTTTTCTTGTGGTCTTGCGACGCCGGCGCGCGCTCTCGGCGCGTTCGCCTCCCCGCGATGGCCCGGAGCCCCGGGTTTCATCCAGTTGAC
Organism: Burkholderiaceae bacterium; assembly: GCA_036569025.1. Classification (GTDB taxonomy): domain Bacteria; phylum Pseudomonadota; class Gammaproteobacteria; order Burkholderiales; family Burkholderiaceae_C; genus Scleromatobacter. The sequence continues at coordinate 1,071 of DATCRO010000996.1, read as the reverse complement.
GTCGCTCGCCTGATGGTGGGTTTCCAGGCGCTGGGGCCGAATCTTCGCACACGGGCGGGCCGCGCGAGCCGCCTACCCGTCCCGGGGCTGTCGGCCGCTCAGGCCAGCAGGCTGAAGACCGCCGGCACGCGATCGGGCAACCGCGCCTTCGCCGCCTTCCATTGCGCCACGCCGCACGTGAGTGCCCAGCCCTCGGCCAGCGTCAGGCCGCAGGCGATCGCGAGCCGCGTCGCCGGCTGCAGCGCGTCCAGGCAGGTCTCGAGCATCGCGGCGTTGCGATAGGGCGTCTCGATGAACACCTGCGTCTGCTGCAGCTTGCGCGAAGTCGCCTCCAGTTCGCGCAGGCGCGCGCGCCGCGCGCCCGACTCGGCCGGCAGGTAGCCGTGGAACACGAAGCTCTGGCCGTTGAGGCCGCTCGCAGCGATCGCCAGCGTGATCGAGCTGGGGCCGCTCAGCGCGACCACGGGGATGCCCAGTTCGTGCGCGGCGGCCACCAGCAGCGCGCCGGGATCGGCCACGCCGGGCAGGCCGGCTTCGCTGAGCAGGCCGACGTCGTGCCCGGCGAGCGCCGGCGCGAGCAGCGCGGCCCACGGCGACGGGCCGGTCGACGGCGCCGGGCGTGCGGCGCCCTTGGGCGGGCGTGGCAGCTCGGCGATCAGCGTCTGCTGCAGCGGCTGCGCGAGCGGCGCCACCTTGTTGACGCGATTGAGAAACGCGCGGGCGCTGCGGGCGTCCTCCACCACCCAGTGCAGCAGGCGGCTCGCGGCCAAGATGACGCCCGTGGCCAGCACGTCGGTCAGCGGCACCTCGGCGGCCCCGAGGTCCAGCGTGTTGGGCATCAGCAGCAGGCGGCCGCGCTTGTCCGGTGCGATCATCGGTTCGCTCCGGCGGCGCCCGGCGCCCGCAGCGGGTCGAGGCCGGCTTCGCGCAGCAGCTGCGCGGTGCGGATCAGCGGCAGGCCGACCAGCGCGGTCGGATCGTCGGAGGCTATCGCCTCGAGCAGCGCGATGCCCAGCGTCTCGCACTTGGCGCTGCCGGCGCAGTCGTAGGGCTGCTCGGCGCGCAGGTAGG
>DATCRO010000995.1:0-7265 GCA_036569025.1 Burkholderiaceae bacterium | reverse complement strand
GCCCTTCGGGGTGCGGGTCGTGACGATCGCGCCCGGGTATATCGATACCCCGCTGACGCGCGGCAATTCATATTCGATGCCGTTCCTGATGCCGGTCGACAAATTCGCGCGGCAGGCCCTCGATGCGATTGCCGCCGGCGCCCGGTTGCGGGTGATTCCCTGGCAGATGGGGATGCTGGCGCGAGTTCTTCGGATACTGCCCGACTGGATATACGACCGCGCCGTGTCCGGCCGCGGACGCAAGGCACGCAAGCCGCAGTGAGTGCCCGCTCTGCGTACGAGCCCTGAATATCGACAACCTCTGGTGCGATGACCCGAGGACCGGCCCCCGCCGCCGCAATTCGCCTGGGGTCAGGTCTTGAGTATTGCGGGGTCAGGTCTTGAATCGTGCAGTCTGCGCCCGGCCGCTCCTGTCGGGCGATTGCCAAGTGCACGATTCAAGACCTGACCCCATCGAAGGACACCATCGAAGAAGGCCGGGTTCGACAGGGCCCTGGCCGCTCCAAATGGAAAAAAGCCCGGGAGCCGCGAGGCGCCAGGGCTTTATTCAGTCGATCCGGCCGGGTTTCAGCCGGGAAGACGGATGCTTGTCAGAGTAACGGAGCGGGTTGCTCAGTAGCCGCCGCGGCCACCGCCGCCGTAGGGGCTGCGCGGGGCGCCGCTGAAGCCGCCCGGACGCTCTTCGCGGGGACGTGCTTCATTGACGACCAGGGGACGGCCTTCCAGCGGCTGGCCGTTCATGCCGTTGATGGCGGCTTGCGCTTCCGCATCCGAGCCCATCTCCACGAAGCCGAAGCCCTTGGAACGACCGGTTTCGCGATCCATCATGACCTTGGCGGACGTGACGGTGCCGAATTGGCTGAACGACTCTTGCAGCGACTCGTCGCGCACGCTATAGGCCAGGTTGCCTACGTAAAGTTTGTTTCCCACGGGGGAAGCCCTTTCAAAGAAAAAAAACCATGTGGAGCTTCAACCCAGCGTGATCCATCAAGCGAAGGCGGCGCAACCAGACACAGCATCGTCGGGCGACAGTAGTGCCAAGCACCTGCTGCCCTAGAATGATTATGAGCCTAACAAATCACGAAATGCAAAGCGCCGTCAAGGAATTTGTTGTTTTGTCGTTTCGGAACGGTGAACCCCCCAACGTTCTAGGCGAAGGAGTGCCGTTTCCGCCCAATTGTTGAGGGTTTCGCCCAACGGGTTTTCCCGAAATCCGGCACGCCATCGGGCGTGAACGGCGGTAACTCGCGGCCCGGAACCACGATGTCGCGGCGAGAATCGCCGCCATGGATCTGCACCTGCTCAAACCGCTCGTGGCCCTGCTGGCCATCGTCAACCCGATCGGCGCGATCCCGTTCTTCCTGCACTTCACCCAGAACCTGAACCGCGTCCAGCGCCAGCGCACGGTGCGTGTCGCGTCGATCGCCTCGTTCCTGGTGGTGGCGCTGAGCGCCGTGTGCGGGCTGCAGATCATCGAGTTCTTCGGCATCAGCATCGCGTCGTTCCAGGTGGGCGGCGGGCTGCTGCTGCTGATCTCGTCGATGAACATGCTCAACGCGCAGCAGGCCGAGAGCCGCGGGTCGGACGTGGGCGACGGCCAGGCCAAGGCCGACGCCGGCGACTCGATCGCGATCGTGCCGCTGACCATCCCGCTGCTCACCGGGCCGGCCACGATCTCGACGATGGTCATCTACGCCGACAAGACGCGCACCGTCATCGAGCACGCGGTGCTGGTGGGCTACGGCGTCGTGATCGGCCTGGCCACGTTCGCGGCGTTCTCGGCCGCCGGCAAGATCGCCAAGATCCTCGGGCGCACCGGCATCAACGTGATGACCCGGCTGATGGGCCTGATCCTGGCGGCCATGGCCGTCGAACTGCTGTCCGACGGCCTGACCAAGCTGTTCCCGGCCCTGGCCAGCGCCGCGGCCCGCTGAGCGTGAGTGCCCGGATCCTGCTGCTGGAGGACGACCCGGCCATCGCCGGCACCGTCGCCTTCGCCCTGCAGCGCGATGGCTTCGCGGTCGACCACGTGCTCCTCGTGGGCGCCGCGCGCGAGGCCGCCGCGCGCGCGCTGCCGGCACTGGCCATCCTGGACGTCGGCCTGCCCGACGGCAGCGGCCTGGACCTGTGCCGCGCCTGGCGCCAGTCCGGCGACGACGCGCTGCGCGCCTTGCCGGTGCTGATGCTGACGGCGCGTGCCGAGGAACTCGATCGCGTGGTCGGCCTCGAACTGGGCGCCGACGACTACCTGACCAAGCCGTTCAGCCCGCGCGAACTCGTGGCGCGCGTGCGGGCGCTGCTTCGCCGCGCGTCGCTCGCGCCCGCGGCGCCGTCGGCGCCTGCGACCGGCCTGTTCGAGCTGGATGCCGACGGCCAGCGCATCGCCTTCGCCGGCCAGTGGCTCGCGCTGACGCGGCTCGAGTTCGGCCTCCTGCGCGCGCTCCTGCGCTCGCCCGGGCGCATCCGCTCGCGCGAGTCGCTGCTCGACGAAGTCTGGGGCGCCGAGGGCGACGCCACCGATCGCACCGTCGACACCCACGTGAAGACCTTGCGTGCCAAACTGCGCGCCGTCCGGCCCGAGCTCGAACCCATCGCCACGCACCGCGGCATGGGCTACGCGCTCGACATCGCCCCTCGCTGACCCTTCCCCTCGTCCTCGTCCCATGCGCCTCGGCCTGCGACTGCTGTTCGCGTTCTTCGTCATCACCGGCCTGGCCGGCTTCTTCGCGCTGCAGGTCTTCCGCAGCGAGGTGCGGCCGAGCGCGCGCGAGGTGCTGGAGGACGCGCTGGCCGACAGCGCCAACCTGCTCGCCGAGCAGGCCACGCCCGACCTGCGCGCGATGCCGGCCGGCGGCAACCTGCAGGACTCGCCGCTGGCGCGCGCCATCGCGGCCTACCGCCGGCGCCCGGTCGACGCGCAGATCTGGGGCCTGCACAAGCGCACGCTGGACCTGCGCGTCTACGTCACCGACGCCTCCGGCCGCGTGGTGTTCGACTCCGGCTTCGCGCCGCAGGGCCATGCGCCCGGCGCGGCCGCCAGCTCGGCGCTGGGCGAGGACTACTCGCGCTGGCGCGACGTCCACCTGACGCTGCAGGGCCAGTACGGTGCGCGCGCCACCCGCAGCGTGCCCGACGACGACACGACGTCGGTGATGTACGTGGCCGCGCCGGTGCGCGACGGCAATCGCGTCATCGGCGTCGTCGCGGTCGGCAAGCCGCTGGCCACGGTGCAGCAGTTCATCGACCGCGCGCAGCGCCGCATCTTCGTGGCCGGGTTCTGGCTGCTGGGCCTGTCGGCCGCGGTAGGCGTGCTCGTCACGTTCTGGATGGTGCGGGCCGTGCGTGAATTGAAATCCTACGCGACGCAGGTGCATGCCGGCGACCGCGTCCCCGTGCCGAAGCTGCCGGGCGAGCTCGGCGATCTCGCCGTGGCCGTCGACGAGATGCGCGAGCGCCTGGAGGACCGCGAGCGGCTGGAGCACACGGTGCGGGCGCTGACGCACGAGTTGAAGAGCCCGCTCACCGCCATCCAGGGCGCGGCGGAGCTGCTGGGCGACGAGCTGCCCGCCGAGGATCGCGAACGCTTCTCGCGGCAGATCCAGGAGCAGTCGCTGCGCCTGCGCGACCTGGTCGACCGGATGCTGGAGCTGTCGCGGCTGGAAGGCCAGCGCGCGATCGCCAACCCGCAGGCGATCGCGCTGCTCGAACTGGTCGACGAGGTCGCCACGGCGCACGTGCCGCTGGCGATCCAGCGCGGCGTCGGCCTGGTGTGGGAGTCGCGCACCGACGTCACGCTCGCGGGCGAGCCGGAGTCGCTGAAGCTGCTGTTCTCCAATCTGTGGTCGAACGCGCTGGACTTCGCGCCCGAGGGGTCGGCCATCACCGTCTCGCTGCGCCGCGCCGGGCCCGACGCGGTGTTCACGTTGCGCGACGCCGGCCCGGGCGTGTCCGACTTCGCCCTCCCGCAGCTGGGCACGCGCTTCTTCTCGCTGCCACGGCCGCGCGACGGCCGCCGCGGCAGCGGCCTGGGCCTGGCCATCGTGCGCCAGGCGGCGGCGCTGCATGGCGGCAGCGTCGCCTTCGAGCAGGCCTCGCCCGGCCTGCTCGTGACGGTGCGCCTGCCGCTCTGAGCGGCGCGCGACTTCACGCTCGCTTCACGAACCTCATCGCGCCCTCACGCGGCGCCGGCATCGTGGCGGCATCGCGCCGGCGTCCGGTGCCTTCGAGGAGAAGAATGATGAGGTTTCCGTTGCTGGCCAAGGTGGGCGCACTCGTGCTCGTGGCCCTGATGCTGCTGCTGGTGCTCACCCGCATCGAGGGGCTCGTGCGGGAGCGCAAGGCGCGCGGCGAGGAGGCGGTGCGCGGCGTGGAGCATTCGCATGCGGCCGCGCAATCCGTGCTGGGGCCGGTCCTGGAGCGCTTCTGCGTCGAGGAGTGGGACGAGCCCTCGGGCACCGGCAAGGACCGTGTCACCACGCCGTCCAAGCGCGAGTTCACGCTGACGCAGGTGCCCGGCAAGCTCGCGGTCGACGGCCGCACCAAGGCCGACCCGCTGTGGCGCGGGCTGTTCAAGATCAATGCGTGGACGGGGCACTTCGCGGCGACCGCGGACTTCCCGTCGCTCGCCCCGCTGCAGCCGCGCCTGGAGCATCCGGAGGGCCGCGTGCGCTGCAGCGCGCCGGTGATCATGGTGGCGTTGAGCGACGTGCGCGGCGTGCGCGCCGCCACGATCGCGATCGACGGCCAGCCGTTCGACTTCCAGCCCGGCACGCGCGGATCGGACTACGCCAGCGGCCTGCACGTCGTGCTGCCCGCGGATCGGGTCGACGGCGACGCCGCGGCGAAGCCGCTCGCGCTGCACCTCGATCTCGACCTGATCGGCACCAGCCAGCTCGCCTGGGTGCCGGCAGCGGGCAGCCTGCGCTGGACGCTCGATTCCGACTGGCCGCACCCGTCCTTCGGCGGCCAGTTCGCGCCCGGGCAGCGCGAGGTGCGCGCCGACGGCTTCAGCGCCACCTGGAACCTGTCGGCGCTGGCCACCACCGCGCCGGCGGATGTCGGACGCGCGCTCGCCCTGTGCGCGCCGGGCCCGGTGGCCAACGCCGCCGACCCGGCCGACGACGCCAGCGCCAAGTCCGACAAGTGCCTCGACCTGATGAGCGTGGCCTTCATCGACCCGGTCAACCCGTACGTGCTGAGCGACCGCGCGGTCAAGTACGACCTGCTGTTCATCGTGCTGACCTTCATCGCCGTCGGCCTGATCGAAGTGCTGTCGGGCCGCCGCGTGCACCCGGTGCAGTACCTGCTGGTGGGCCTGGCGCTGTCGCTGTTCTTCCTGCTGCTGCTATCGCTGTCGGAGCACCTGCCCTTCGCGCAGGCCTATGCCGCGGCGTCGACGGCGTGCGCCGTGCTGCTGGGCGTCTATGCGGCGTCGATGCTGGGGCGGCGCCTCGCGGGCCTGTTCTTCGGCCTGGGCATCGCGCTGCTGTACGGCCTGCTGTACGCGTTGCTGCAGATGGAGCAGAACGCGCTGGTGATCGGCTCGGTGATGCTGTTCGCGGCGCTCGCCACGGTAATGATGCTGACGCGCGGCATCGACTGGTACGCGCTGTTCGCGCGGCTGCGCAGCAACGGCGAGGCCATGAAGACGGTGCAGGCCGACGGGAGCGCGACGTGAGCGCGCAGGGCGCGTCGCCGGCGGACGGCGACTGGTGGGCGGCCCACGTGCTGATCGCGAGCTTCGGCGTGCTGGTCGCGGCGATCCTCGTCGTCGTGCCGGGATGGTCGGCGCCGCTGCATGCGTGGGTGACGCTGGCGGCCTTCGTGATCGGCGTGCTGGCCTGCCACGCGATCGTGCACGCCGCCCGGTCGGGGTGGCGCCGGCAGTGGCGCGCGGCGCTGCCGGGGTTGGCACTGGCCGCCGGCCTGGGCGCCTGCGCGGCGGGCCTGATGCTGTGTGGCCATTGGAGTCGCGTTGCCTCCGGTGACCCGTTCGCCGAGGCGCCGCCCGTGGCCGGCGGGGCATCGCGATGAACTGGACGCCTCCGGTTCGCCGAGGCGCGCCGTGGGTGCGCTTCGGAGTCGCCGGCAGCCTGGTCGTCGCATGCGCGATGGCGGGCATCGCCGGCCGCTGCGACGACATGCCCGGCACGCCGTTCGTCGCGCTGGTCCTGCTGCTCCTGGTCCAAGGCAGCACCGCGGTGGTCTCGTTCGCGGCGAGCGCGATCGCGCTCGCGAAAGGCGACTGGCCGCGCGTCCGCTCCGAGGCGGCCATCGGGCTGGCCATGCTGCTGGCGATTCCGCTGGCGGCCTTCGCGCTGTTCTCCCTGTCGCCGAGCTGCGCATGCTGACCATGCAGCGCGCCCGGCGCGAAACGTGGCTCGACACCTGGTTCGCCATGTGGACCGCCGAGCACGACAGGGACGCCCCGTCGTCGCTAAGATCGCAGGCCATGCACCTCGGCGATCCGTTCGACTACATCGTGATCGGCGCCGGCACGGCCGGCTGCCTGCTGGCCAACCGGCTGTCGGCGGATGCGCGGCATCGCGTGCTGCTGGTCGAGGCCGGCGGGCGCGACAGCTATCCGTGGATCCACATCCCGGTGGGCTATCTGTACTGCATCGGCAACCCGCGCACCGACTGGCTGTACAAGACGGAATCGGACCCGGGCCTCAACGGACGCGTGCTGCGCTACCCGCGCGGCAAGGTGCTGGGCGGCTCGTCCAGCATCAACGGCATGATCTACATGCGCGGCCAGGCGCGCGACTACGACGCGTGGGCGCAGCGCACCGGCGATCCGGAATGGGGGTGGGAGAAATGCCTGCCGTACTTCCTGCGCCACGAGGATCACTGGCGCGGCGACGCGCCGCCGGTGCATGCCGGACCCGGCCATGACGCGAGCGGCCACCGCAGCGGCGGCGAGTGGCGCGTCGAAAAGCAGCGGCTGTCGTGGCCCATCCTCGATGCCTTCGCGCAGGCCGCGGTGCAGGCCGGCATCCCCGCGGTCGACGACTTCAACCGCGGCGACAACGAAGGCGTCGGCTACTTCGAGGTGAACCAGCGCCGCGGCGTGCGCTGGAACGCGGCCAAGGCCTTCCTGCGACCGGCGCTGCGGCGGCCCAATCTGCAGGTCCTGACCGGTGCGCATGTCACGCGGCTGCTGCTCGAGGCCGCGCCCGGCGGATCGGAGGTCCGGCTCGTTGCGCGCGGCGTCGAGCTGCGCATCGGAGGCGACGCGCCCGTGCAGGTGCGCTGCCGTGGCGAGG
>DATCRO010000994.1:0-8697 GCA_036569025.1 Burkholderiaceae bacterium | reverse complement strand
TGCGCCTGCTTGAGCAGCAGCGAGATGCCGGTGACGTGCGGCGTGGCCATCGAGGTGCCGTCGTACGACGCCCAGGCCGGCGTGCCGGCCAGCGTGCCCGCGGCGAGCGCGTTGCGCTGGGCCTGCGTGTAGCCCGGCGTGACGCTGGCGATGACGCCCACGCCCGGCGCCGCGAGGTCGGGCTTGAGGATGTTGGCGTCGGCCATGTTCGGGCCGCGGCCCGAGAAGGCCGCGATCGTGGGCGCCGGCTGGTGGCCGAAGTAGAACGCCGTCTCGGCGGCCGTCGGGCTGCCGCCGGCGGTGGCGTAGGACTTGATTGCCGCGCCGTCGGCCGCGGTGACGTGCACCGTGGGCACCGAGTGGACCTCGGAGACGAGGCCCGCGCCGTTGTCGACCAGGATCATGCCGACGCCGCCGGCCTGCTGCACCGCCAGGCTCTTGTTGACGCGCGGGTTCGTGCCGCGCGAGCAGATCACGACCTTGCCGGCCACCTTGGCCGGGTCGAGCGTCACCTCGTTGGCGACGGGCGTGAGGGTCAGGTCGCTCTGCGTGAAGCACAGCTTGGCGTCGCCGGTGCCGCCGAGCGCGGCGTCCTCGGCGCGGATCAGCGGGGCCGCCGCCAGCGCGTTGGCGTTCAGCGAGGCGCCGGTGTACTTGGCGCCGTTGCCCAGGTTGACGTCGCCTTCGATGATGCGGTCGTGCGTGGCCGCGGCGACGGTCGTCAGCCACGGGCTCGGGTGGTTGACGGTGTTGGCCGGGCCGCTGTTGCCCGCCGCGGCGGCGACGAACACGCCGGCCAGCGTCGCACGATAGAAGGCCTGTTCCACCATGTCGTTGGTGGTGCCGGTGGCGCCGCTGATCGAGAAGTTGATCGCGTTGACGCCGTCCTTGACCGCCTGGTCGATCGCCGCCATCGAGTCGGCCGACGAGCACGAGTTCTTATTGCCCGCCGACGTGACGTACGTGAAGCAGACCTTGTAGGCGGCGATGCGCGCGCGCGGCGCCATGCCCGAGGCCAGGCCCATCGTGATGCCGTTGACGACGGCCGGCACGCGGTCGTTGCCGGCGGCGGTGGAGGCGGTGTGGTCGCCGTGGCCGCCCAGGCCGGTCGCGCCGCCCAGGTCGTCGCGCGGCGAGTTGAACGCCGTCCAGTCGAGCGAGACGCCTTGCGACAGCAGGTTGGTGTTGTAGTAGCGCGCGCCGATCAGCTTGTTGTTGCAGGCCTGCGCGGGCACGAACGCGTCGCCGGCGACGCAGGTGCCCTGCCAGGTGGCGGGCGCCGGGCCGTAGGCGAGCGTGCCGCCGCTGGCCACCGGGTTGCCGTTGTCGTCGACACGGTCGTAGTACGACGGGCTCTCGGGCCAGATGCCCAGGTCGACGTCGCCCAGGATCATGTTCTCGCCCTTGATCGCCGCGCCGTTGGCGTCGGTCTGCGACCAGATGCCGCCCTGCGCGGTCAGGCCCAGGAACGTGGGCGTGGTGATGGTGGAGGGCGACAGCAGCTGGTCCTCGGCGACCGCCGCGACGTTGGTGTTCATCGACAGCACGGCGGCCTGGTCGGGCGTCAGGCGCGCGGTGAAGCCGTTGAACACGGTGTCGTACTGCGTGATCGCGGTGGCGCCGCTGATCGTGGACAGCACGGCCGTCTGCTTGCTGCGCAGGTAGGCGCTGTACGAGCGCGCGGCCGACGAGCGGGCGTCGAACTGCGTGCCCGGCGCCGCCTGGGTCGCGGCGTAGCCGGCGGTCGTGCCCTGGTAGGACGCGGCCGGCTCGTCGCGCAGCTGGACGATGTAGGTCTTGGTGGCCTGCGCGTGCGCGGCCATGCTGGCCAGCAGGGCCAGGCTGGCCATCGCGGTGGAAGTGAGCTTGGTCATGTTCGTCGTTCTTTCCTTGGTGGAGGGCGGGCCGCTCAGGCCGAGCGGCGACGACGCGCCGACAGGCCGAGCGCGCCCAGGCCGGCCGCGAGCAGCAGCCACGACGAGGGTTCCGGCACGGCCGTGATGGAGACGTCGTCGAGCGCGAACTGGCCGCGGTCGGACGTGCCGAAGTTGCAGCTGCCGCTCGACGGGTTGCAGTAGAACGCGTAGGCGTACAGGCTGGTGACGTCGCCGGAGGTGAGCGTGCCGCTGCCGCCGATGATCTGCGCGTTGGCCGCCAGGTAGGACGCGAACGAGGTGTCGCCGCCGCTCGGGCCCTTCATCGCGAAGACGCCCACGGCGTAGCTGCCGTCGGCGCGGTCGGCCTCGACGGCCAGGTAGGCCGCGGTGCCCGAGGACAGTTGCACGCCGGCCGGCGCCAGGAACGCGGCGCGGAAGCTGTTGAGGGTGAGCTGGTCGCCGCCGTGATTCGCGAAGAAGACGCCGTCGTTGACGGTCTCCAGGAAGTTCGACGGATTGCCGTGGGGGCACACGCCGTCCAGGCACGTCGTGGCGTCGCTGCCGTTGGACAGCGAACCCACCAGCGCGTTGTCGGGGAACGGCGATGCGTTGTGCGGGTCGTAGATGCCGAACGTGAAGCCCGTCTGGGTCAGGTAGTCGCCGTCCAGCACCAGCGGCGGCAGCAGCACGCCCGACGTGTCGACGTTCTCGAAATCGATCGTCATGGCATGGACGGCGCCCGCGCAGACGATCGCGACTGCCCCGAGCGCAGCCTTGGTCCAGAAGCTCTTCATGGAATTCCCTCTTTCCTGGCGTTGGTCTGGACGGTGCGCACCCGGTGTCGGGGTGGTCATATCGGATTGGCAGATCGCTGTTGGCCGACCGCACTGTCCCCAGCTCGGCGACCCTGTCGGCTACCTGAGCACCGCGCGATTTTGTTGCGCCGCACCCGCGTCGGGCATACCGGGTTGCCCGCCCTCCAAATAGGGGATGGCATGCGGATTGCGCGACTTTCGACGCCACAAGTTCGCGGACTTGCGCTAGGCAAATCGTCGAGCGCCGATACGGGTAGGGGTTCGTCCTTAACCAGAACCTGGAGGTCGGCTCCGGCTCACCGATAGTCCCCGCTCACCTTGCGATTTCCGCTTCCGCCTCAAACTGTGGCCTGTCACTGCCCGCCTGCCGGAATTCCCCCATGAAAATCGACTTCGTCTCCGACGTCTCCTGCCCCTGGTGCGCCATCGGCCTCGCCTCGCTCGAGACCGCGCTGGAGCGCCTCGGCCCCGAGGTGCCCGTCACGCTGCACTTCCAGCCCTTCGAGCTGAACCCGGGCATGGCGCCCGAGGGCGAGGACACGACCGAGCACATCGCGCGCAAGTACGGCATGCCCGAGGAGCAGGTGATGAAGAACCGCGAGGCGATCCGCCAGCGCGGCGCCGCGGTGGGCTTCACGTTCAACATGGACAAGCGCTCGCGCATCTACAACACGTTCGACGCCCATCGGCTGCTGCACTGGGCCGAGGTGCTCGACGAGGAGCAGGGCAACCCCGGCGTGAACGCGCTGGCGCTCAAGCACGCGTTCCTCAAGGCCTACTTCACGGACGGGCAGGATCCGAGCTCGCACGAGACGCTCGTGCGCTACGCCGTCGAGGCCGGACTCGACGGCGAGCAGGCGCGCGCGGTGCTCGCGAGCGGCCGCTACGCCGACGAGGTGCGCGAGCGCGAGCAGTACTACCAGCAGCGCGGCATCCACTCGGTGCCTTCGATCATCATCGACGACAAGCACCTGATCCAGGGCGGCCAGCCGGCCGAGGTGTTCGAGCAGGCGCTGCGGCAGCTCGCCGCGAATCCCGCGGGCTGACGCTTTTGACGCGTTGGCGCGTTGGCGGGTTGGCGCGCGCTACGCGAGCCCTGTCCGCGCCCAATCGGCCAGCGCCGGCATCAGCGGGCGCGCGTCGACGTCGGGCACGTCGCGCAGGATCCAGTGCGACAGCGCGACCGCCGCGATCTCGTTCGGATGGAAGTCCTCGTCGGGGAACGGGAAGTGCGCGTGCCAGCCGCGCACCTGGTCCAGGTCGTGGCGCACGGGCTGGCCGTCGCGCTCGACCACGCGCCAGCCGTCGGCGCCGCGCGCCACCTCCACGCCCACCGACTCGAAATCCTGCGGCATGCGCGGCACCGGCTTGTCGGGCATCGTGACGTCGGGCATCAGCCAGCCGCTGCCGCCGATCTTCTCGAGCGGGAATGCCCAGGCCACTTCCGGGCCGTCGGGGTTGATGCAGCGGTGCGCCGCGAGCCACGCGTGCGCGGGCGCGGGCGCCATGCGCGTGAAGCCGAAGACGTCCGTGAACAGCGGCTCGAAGCGCTCCGGATGCAGGCGTTCGAGCACGTGCGTCTGCTCGTGCACCAGCAGGTCCGCCCCGCGCGGCGGAAAGGCCTGCTGGCCGGCCGCGCGCGCCTGGCGGTGCAGCTTGACCAGGACATCGACGACCGACGCCGGCAGCACGACGTGGGCGCCGCGCGTATGCGGCATGCCGCCCTCGGCCTGGTCGGCGAGCTTGATGAACGACCACGGCGTGCGCGCGTACAGCGGCGCGCGCGCCGCGAGCACGGGCTGCATGCGGACGATGATGTCCGAGATCGCCGCACGCTCCTCGCCGGCGAACGGCAGGACGGCCGCGGCGTCGTACACCCGCACGGCGGCGCGCGCGTCGGCCAGCGAGGCCCCGGGCATGGCCGACTTCATCCGGGCGCGGATCTCCAGCAGGCCCATGCGGGCGTAGTACGGGTCGCCGGGCGCGTCCGCGAGCGCCGCGGCGGCCTCGGCCTGCCCCAGGAAGGCGATGGCGGGTGATGCCTGTGCGGCGCCGGCCAGGCGCCAGGCCGGAGCGGCGGCCAGTCCCAGGCCCGCGCGCAGCAGGCGGCGCCGCGTGGTGTCGTGTCCGTTCATTTGTAGCTTTGCAGGTGGATGGACGTCTCGGTCGCGCCGATGCCCTTGATCAGCCGCACGCGTTCGAGCACCGCCGCCAGGTCGGCGAGGTTCGCGGATCGTATCTCCGCGAGCAGGTCCCAGCGGCCGTTGGTGTCGTGCAACTCGCCGATGCCCGGCTCGCCCAGCAGGATGGCGATGACCTCGCGCGTCTGGTTGCCTTCGACGGCGATGCTCATCCACGCGGTGATCTCGTTGTGCTCGATGTCGGGCCGCAGCCGCACCGTGTAGCCGACGATCGTGCCGTTGTCCTCGAGCTTGGTGATGCGGTTGTTGACCGTGCCGCGCGATACGCCGAGCCGGTGCGCCAGCGTCGCGACGGAGGCGCGCGCGTCGGTCCGCAGCAGGGCGATCAGTTGCTGGTCCAGGGTGTCCATGGGCGTAAAGATCCCGTCAACGAGTTTTGTACAAAACGACAGTGGGAGCTGCCGATGTGTCAAATTATTGATCGAATCGAGCCACTTTTGCTGATTTCGGCTGCCGCGACGTCCCCGCACACTCTCTACATGGAGAAAACGGAGACATCCATGACGACCTTGCTCACCACCCGCGACATCGGCGCGATCGTCGGCGCGAAGGGCCTGGCCGCCTGCCTGGGCACCCTGGTCTCGTACCTCGAGGACGACTTCGCCCGCTGGGGCGACTTCGACAAGTCCCCGCGCGTCGCGAACCACTCGGCCGACGGCGTGATCGAGCTGATGCCGATCTCGGACGACAGCCTCTACACCTTCAAGTACGTCAACGGCCATCCGAAGAACACGCGCGCCGGCCTGCCCACCGTCATGGCGTTCGGCGTGCTCGCCGACGTCGACACCGGCCGCCCGGAACTGCTCAGCGAGCTGACGCTGACCACCGCGATGCGCACGGCCGCCACCTCGGTGATGGTCGCCAAGCGCCTCGCCCGTCCCGACAGCCGCGTGATGGCCGTGATCGGCAACGGCGCGCAGAGCGAGTTCCAGTGCCTGGCGTTCCACCTGCTGATGGGCGTCGAGGAAGTGCGCCTGTTCGACATCGACGCGGGCGCCACCGCCAAGCTGATCGCCAACCTGCGCGCCGCGGCACCGATGCTCAGGGCCACGGTCTGCGCCAGCACCGCCGAGGCCGTGCGCGGGGCGGACATCGTCACCACCATCACCGCCGACAAGGCCAACGCCACCATCATCACGCCCGAGATGATCGAGCCCGGCATGCACGTCAACGGCGTGGGCGGCGACTGCCCGGGCAAGACCGAGCTGCATGCCGACGTGCTGCGTGCGGGCGCCGTGTTCGTCGAGTACGAGCCGCAGAGCCGCATCGAGGGCGACCTGCAGCAGATGCCGGCCGACTTCGCGGTCACCGAGTTCTGGCGCGTGCTGGCGGGCGAGGCACCGGGCCGCACCTCGCGCGAGCAGGTGACGGTGTTCGACTCGGTGGGCTTCGCGCTGGAGGACTTCTCCGCGCTGCGCCTGCTGCGCGACTTCGCGCTCGAACTGGGCCTGGGCCGCACGATCGACCTCGTGCCCGAGATGGCCGACCCGAAGAACCTGTTCGGCGCGCTGTACCTGCCGGCCGCGCGCGGCACGGCGGCGCGCGTCGCGGTCGCCGCCTGACGGCTGTCGCCTGCGCGACGCTTGCCCCCGGCCTCGCGCCGGGCGCGGCCCGCGGTGACAATCGCGCTCGAGCGCGGGGCGTCGCCTCCGCCACACCGCCAGCGCGAGGCCGCCATGATCACCGTCCATCACCTGAACAACTCGCGCTCGCAGCGCATCCTCTGGCTGCTCGAGGAGCTCGGGCTGCCCTACGAGATCAAGCGCTACGAGCGCGACGCCAGGACCTCGCTCGCGCCGCCCGAACTGCTGAAGGTGCACCCGCTAGGCAAGTCGCCCGTCATCACCGACGGCGACGCGACCATCGCGGAGTCGGGCGCGATCGTCGAGTACCTGCTCGACACCTACGGCGAGACCTCGGGACTGCGTCCGGCCAAGGGCACGCCCGAGTACCGCCGCTACGTCTACTGGCTGCACTTCGCCGAGGGCAGCGCGATGCCGCCGCTGGTGATGAAGCTGGTGTTCCAGAAGATCAAGACGACGCCGCTGCCGTTCTTCGCCAGGCCGATCGCGCGCGGCATCGCCGACAAGGTGCTGGCCGCGTTCATCGACCCGAACCTGCGGCGCCAGATGGCCTTCATGGAGGCCGACCTCGCCGGCGGCCCGTGGTTCGCCGGCGCGCAGTTCAGCGCGGCCGACATCCAGATGAGCTTTCCCGTCGAGGCGGCCAACGCGCGCGGCGCGCTCGGCGCCGATTCGCCGCGCCTGAAGGACTGGCTCGCGCGCGCGCATGCGCGTCCCGCGTACCAGCGCGCGCTGGAGCGCGGCGGCAAGTACGACTACGCGTGACGCTGCGGGCGGTCAGGCTTTGGGCTGGCCGGCGGTGCCGGCCGGCGGTGCCAGGTCTTGCCTGGCAAGGCCGGCGGTGCCAAAGGCCGGCGGTGCCGGTCGGCGGTGCCAGGTCTTGCCTGGCAATTCGGTGTTGCGGGGTCAGACCTGGCACTCGCGATGGCACCGCGACGGGATGGCCGCCGCGACAGGCGCGCCACTCGGCCGGCGGTGCCAGGTCTTGTCTGGCAATTCGGTGTTGCGGGGTCAGACCTGGCACTCGCGATGGGCACTCGCGATGGCACTGGCGGCACCGCGACGCGATGGCCGCCGCGACAGGCGCGCCACTCAGGCCTTGGCCTTGGGCTTGAAGATGTGCACCGTCTCGCCGCGCGCCAGCATGTCCACCAGCTGCGCGATGCGCCTGGCGCGCGTCTCGGGCTTGACGGCGGTCTGGATCCGCCACAGCACCGCGTAGCGGTTGGTCGCGCTGATCGTCGCGAAGAAGGCCTGGGCCGGCGGGTTGGCGGCCAGCGCCGCGACGAGGTCGTCGGGCACGGTGGAGGTCTTCGCGCCGTCGTAGGCCTGCGCCCAGCGGCCGTCGGCCTTGGCGGCCTCGATCTGCGCGTGGCCCGGCGGCTGCATGCGGCCCGCATCGATCAGCGCGGCCACCTTGTCGACGTTGATCTTGGACCAGATGCTGCGCGCGCGCCGCGGCGTGAAGCGCTGCAGGAAGTGCTGCTCGTCGAGCCCCTTCTTCTGCCCGTCGATCCAGCCCCAGCACAGCGCGATCTCCACCGCCTCGGGGTAGGTCACGCTGGGCTCGGCGGCGCCTCGCTTGGCGATCCGCAGCCACAGGCCGTCGGAGTTCGCGTGGTTCTTCTTCAGCCAGGCCTCGAAGGCCCTGGCGTTCCTGAACAGCGTCGATTCGATCTCGGTGGGCATCCTCGTAGTGTGCCCGCGAATGAAGGCGGGACGGCGACGGCGCGAGCGTCAATGCACGTTGACGACGTCCCGATGCAGGGGCGCCAGCCGCGCCAGCAGCCGGTTCTGCGTCGCGAAGGGCACGCCCTGCGCGTCCATCGCCGACTGCAGCACCTCGACCAGGGCGTTGAAATCGCCCTTGGCGACGTCGATGTCCTGGTGCGCCTGCTTCATCGACAGGCCCGTGTAGGTGCAGCCGCCGCCGGAGATGCGGCAGATCAGCTCGCCCAGCATCTGCCTGAGATGATCCTGGTTGGCGCGCTTGAAGAACTCGCCCAGGCGCGCATCGGCGGCCAGCCGCGGCACGAAGTCGCCGACGATGCGGTCGATGCCGGCCTGGCCGCCGAGGTCGCGGAACAGCGTGTCGTCGGCCGGTGCCGGGATCGTGGCGTTGGCGGGCGCGTTGGGCTGGGCCTGGGCGGCGGGCGCCAGGCAGGCGGCGACGAACACGGCGAGAACGAGCTTGGTCATGTCGGTTCCTTGGCCTGCAGGA
>DATCRO010000993.1:0-2432 GCA_036569025.1 Burkholderiaceae bacterium | reverse complement strand
GCATACGCGTCGTCCACCCGCGCCCCGCGCGGCGCGTCGGCCAGGGCGCCCAGCTCGCTCCAGGTCGCGCGGCGGATGCGCTGCGCCGTCCAGTCGGCGCCGACGGTGCGCACCAGGCGCGTCACCAGCGCCGCCGCGAAGATGCCCAGCACCTGCGCCAGCGTGGAGTTCAGGAAGCCGGGCAGGTCGACGACGACCTGCGTGTCGTGCATGGACAGCGTGCCCGCGATGCCGAAGATCATCGCCATCGCGGACGGGGCCGTCGCGGGACGTCCGGCGAAGCAGCCGAGCACCCCGAACGTCGGCGCGCACACGAGCACCAGCATGCCGAAGTCGTGCACCAGCGGCAGCAGCACCAGCACGTACAGCGCCGACACCGGCGCCGACCACAGCGTGAAGCGCATGAAGTTGTTGATCGCGGGGACGGGGTCGTCCATCGTCGCGAAGAAGCTGCAGAACACCGCGGCCATCATCGCGGCGGCCGAGCCCGAGGGCCACGCGGTCGCGATCCAGAACGCGCCGCACAGGCAGATCGCCAGCACCGCCGCGAAGGACGACAGCAGCGCGAGGCCGGTGTCCTTGTGCAGCACGCGGTTGCCCAGCGACGCGGTGCGGCGCCGCGGCGCCGCGCCCGCGAGGCCGGCGTCGATGTCGCGCCGCAGGGTCTCGCAGTCGCGCCAGCCGTGCACCAGCTCCTCGAGGCGTACGGCCAGGCCGATGCGCAGCGCGCGTGTCCACGGGGTGCCGCACGACGCGTCCGCGCCGAGCGCATGCAGCGACGCGAGCAGCGCGGCGTCGCGGTCGGTCGAGACGGCCTCGTCGCGCAGCCAGCGGGCGGTGGCCTCGAGGACGGCGGTGACGTCGGGCGCCAGCGCGCCCTCGGCCTCCTGCAGCGCCTGCAGGCGATCCTCGACGGCGGACAGCGCGGGTGTCAGCGCCGCGAGCGCGTCCTGCATGGCACCGACGGCGCCGGCGGTCCAGCGCAGGTGGCTGGTGTCGAAGGGCACGTGCGTGGACAGCAGGCGCAGCTGCGTGATGTCGCCGGCCAGGCGTTGGCGGTCGGCGGCCGGCGCGGTGCGCCCGAGCACGTCGGCGAACCACTGGCGCGCATCGCCGAGGCCGCGATCGAGCACCGCAAGCAGCGTCGGGCCCATGCCTACCGGCAGCACGAGGCTGTGCGCCAGGGTGCCGCACAGGATGCCGAGGCCGATCTCCTCGACGCGCGCGATGGCGTTGTCGAACAGCGCCAGCGGCGTCTCCACCGACGGGAAGCCGATCAGCGCCGCCGTGTAGCCGGCCAGCATGAACACGTAGGCGCGCGCCGTGCGATCGTGCAGCGACAGGTACAGGCAGCCGCCCACCCACAGCGCGAGCGCCAGCGTCAGCAGCTCGGGCGCACTGGCCAGCGCCGGCACCATCAGCACCGTGGCGGTGCAGCCGATCAGCGTGCCGCAGAAGCGGAACAGCGCCTTGGAGCGTACGTTGCCGGCCAGCGGCGCGGCCACGACGTAGCTGGTCAGCATCGCCCAGAACGGCCGCGGCAGGCCGGCGCGGCTGGCGACGAACATGGCCAGCATCGCCGCCGCGAAGCTCTTGGCGGAGAACAGGAGCTCCGCGCGGGAGACGCGCGGCAACGCGGGCAGCTTCATTCGACGCTCGCGGCGATCCCGGGCAGCAGCGGGCGCGCGGGGCGGCCCAGGCGGGCGTCGAGGGCGGCGAACACGCGCAGGCAGGCCTCCAGGTCGGCGTCGGCGATGCCCTCGAACATCTCTGCGCGCATGGCGTCCAGCGCCGCCTCGATCTTCGCCCGGGCGCGGGTGCCGGCCGGCGTGAGGTGCAGCGTCTTGGCGCGGCGGTCGACGGCGTCCTCGCGGCGCTCCACCAGGCCGGCGTCGGCCAACTGGTCGAGCTGGCGCACGAGCGACGCGCCCTCGATGGCCAGCACGTCGGCCAGCGCGCCGGGGCGGATGCCGTTGCCCATGCGGCCGATCATCACCAGCGGCCAGGCCATCGCCTGCGACAGCCCGATGTGGCCGACGGCCTTGTCCGCCGCCGCCTTGTAGGCCCGTGCCATCACCTGCAGCGAGGCGCCGAAGGCCTGGCGATTGCGCTGGCGCGTGGTGCTGGCGGTCTTCGTCATGGTTGATGTAAAAATAGTTAGCTCGCTAACTATAATGCGAGGATTGATGCGCTGCAGCAAGTGAGCCGGAAGACCTTCGTGGCGCAGGCCCTTTCATGAAGGGGCGCCGCTGGGTGACGAGACGGCCAGTCCCTGCGGCTTGGAGGGCCTTGGCGCGCCGATCCTGCGGGGCCGGCTTCGCTGAAACCTGCCCCGGCCGCACATCGACGCTTCACATGCCGCGCGCAGACTGCGAGCCATGGATGCCGCCGACGCCCTGGACATCGCCCGCGACGCGGGGCTGGTGCTGCCC
>DATCRO010000992.1:0-4121 GCA_036569025.1 Burkholderiaceae bacterium | reverse complement strand
CTTCGGCCGCGACGGTCGCCTGGCCTCGCCCTGGGCCTACTGGCAGATCGGCCTGGCGGGCGCGCGCCCGCGGCCGGAGCTCGAGAGCTTCAGCGCGTGGCTGCAGGAGGCCGCGCGCGTGACGCGCGAGGCGATCGGGGAGAGCTGAGGCGCCCGACGCGGGCGCGTCAGGTCAGCAGGCCCAGGGCCAGCTCGATCTGCTCGGTCGGGCTGCGCTTGAAGCCCGAGCGGGTGTAGCGCTGCAGGCGGCCGACGGCCAGCGCGGTCAGCGCGGAGGCGCGGCCGTTGGCGTCGACGGTGGGCGTCTGCGAGCCGGCGTTCTCGGCGGCGCTGCGCAGCGTCTGGCGCAGTTGCGACTCGATCTTGTCGAAGAACTGGTTCATGCGCGCGGACAGGCGCTCGTTCTCGAACACCAGCGCGTCACCCACCATCACGCGGGCCATGCCGGGGTTCTTCTCGCCGAACTGCAGCAGCATGAAGACAATGCGGCGCGCGCGCTGGGCCGGGTCGGACTCGCGCTCGGTGACCTGGTTGATGACCGAGAACACGCTCTGCTCGATGAACTCGATCAGGCCCTCGAACATCTGCGCCTTGCTGGCGAAATGGCGGTACAGCGCGGCCTCGCTGACCTGCAGCTTGGCGGCCAGCGCGGCGGTGGTGATGCGGTCGGCGCCCGGGTCCTCGAGCATCGCGGCCAGCGTCTGCAGGATCTGCACGCGGCGCTCGCCCGGCTTGGGGCGCTTGCGGGCCGGCGCGTCGGGCGCGCCGGTGGATTCGGCCCGCGACTCGGCGCCCTCGTCCTCGACCGTGTCCTGACCTGCTGGGGATGTCGTCATCGTCGTCTCGGGCGCCGAGGCGCCGGAACCGGCAACGGCAGAAAGGGCGGTGGGAAGGTCTGGCATTGCTGTCAGCTGCCGAAGGAAGCAGGTCGTCCGGCAATTCTTGCACACCACTGCCGCGCTGCCGCGTGCAGGTAAACACCAAGCAAGTTTTTCGTGAAGCCCCGCACGGACGGCCGTGACGGCGCGTTCAGGCGCTGGACGGCCGTCCCTGGACGAGGGACCGCAGCGTCCGGACGATGCGCACGCCGCTCGGATGCACGCTCCAGCGCCCGACACGCGGCCCGGCATGGGCTCCGCGGCGGGCGAAGCGCTGCATCCAGACCGGCTGCATGCCGACCCGGCGGGCGGCGAGCACGTTGTCCAGCGAATCCTCCACCAGCACGCAGCGCGACGGGTGCACGCCCAGCCGCACCGCCATGCGGCGCAGCATGCGGCGGTCGGGCTTGGGACGCCAGTCGCCGAACATGCGCATGTCCTCGATGGACAACACCTGCTCGAACAGGTGCACGATGCCCAGCGCCCCGAGCACGCGCATCGCGTAGGCCCGCGGCGCGTTGGTCAGCACGATGCGCCGCCCGCGCAGGCGCGCGATGGCCGCCAGGTCGTGGCGGTGACCCGTGACGCGCTGCTCCAGGCCCGGGAAGCGGTGCGTCTCGTGCAGGAAGTGCGCGGGGCTGACGTCGTGATGGCGCACCAGGCCCAGCATCGTCGAGCCATACCGGCGCCAGTACTTCTCGCGCAGCGCGTCGGCCTCGGCGGGCGTGACGCCGAGGGTGTCGACGACGTAGCTGCGCATCGTGTCGTTCATCTGCGCGAATACCCAGGCGCCGGCGTCGTGCAGGGTGTTGTCCAGGTCGAACAGCCAGACGCGGTCGGTCATTGCCCGCCTCCGTGGGACATGTCGCGGCCCAGGCCCCAGATGCCGCCCATGAGAAGCGCCGCTCCAAGCCACTGGGCCATGTGGAGATGTTCACCGAGGAAGATCGCCGCCAGCAGCACCGCCGTCAAGGGCTCGACCAGCGTGGCCACGGTCAGCGCCGTCGGATTCAGGCGCGCCGCGCCCCAGCTGAACGCCAGCAGCGCCAGCGCCGCGGTGACCATGCCCAGGTACAGCAGCCAGGCTTCGGGCGTCGCCTCGTGCGGCAGTTGCAGCGGCCAGATCAGGCCCGACAGGCCCATCACCGCGGTGGCCGCCAGCGTCAGCGCCGTCGTCGCCGTCCCGGCGCCCCACCTGCGCGAGATCCCGGGGCTCACGAGGGTGAAGCCCGCGTACAGCAGCGCCGAGCCGATGGACGCGGCCACGCCCCGTACCCAGTCGTCCATCGTCGCCCCCGGCCGCGCCCCGCCCTGGGCGCCGCCACCGACGATCAGCAGGACGGTACCCGCCAACGAAGCGGCCAGGATCGCCAGCAGCGCGAGGGTCGCCCGCTGGCGCCCGCGCGCGAGGGCCCAGGCGGTGACGAAGACAGGCGGCAGGCACAGCGCGATCAGCGTCGGGATGGCCGCGCCGATGTGCGCGATGCCGATGAACCACAGCAGCACGTACGACGCCATCACCGCGCCGGCGCCCAGCAGCGGCGCGCCCTCGCGCGCAAGACGGCGCCACGGCATGCCGCGCCCGAACACGAGCAGCAGCGACGCCGCGCCGAGCAAGAAGCGCCAGAACGAGATGCTCTGCGGGTGGTAGCCGTGGCGGGCGACGAGCAGGTTCACGACGAGCGAACCGGTGCCCCAGAGGAAGGCGGCGCCGCAGGCGGCCGCGAGTCGGAGTCCTGTGCCGTTCACCGTGCCCGGATCATCGTCCCGTAGGCTTGATCGGTCAGGATTTCCAGCAGCATCGCGTGCGGCACGCGGCCGTCGATGATGTGCACGGCGTTGACGCCCGAGCGCGCGGCGTCGAGCGCCGACGAGATCTTGGGCAGCATGCCGCCCGAGATCGTGCCGTCGGCGAACAGGTCGTCGATCTCGCGGGCGCTGAGGTCGGTCAGCAGCTTGCCCTGCTTGTCCAGCACGCCCGGCGTGTTGGTGAGCAGCACCAGCTTCTCGGCGCCCAGCACCTCGGCCAGCTTGCCCGCGACGACGTCGGCGTTGATGTTGTAGCTGACGTTGCCCTCGCCGAAGCCGATCGGGCTGACGACCGGGATGAACTGGTCGTCCTGCAGCGCCTTGACCACGGACGGGTCGATCGAGACGATGTCGCCCACCTGGCCGACGTCGTGCTCGATGTCCGGGTTGTCCTTGTCCTTCATCTTGAGCTTGCGCGCGCGGATCATCCCGCCGTCGAAGCCCGTCAGGCCCACGGCCTTGCCGCCGGCGTTGTTGATCAGGCCCACGATGTCCTGCTGCACCTCGCCGCCCAGCACCCACTCCACGACGTCCATCGTCTCCTTGTCGGTGACGCGCATGCCCTGGATGAACGTGCCCTTCTTGCCGAGCTTGGACAGCGCCGTGTCGATCTGCGGGCCGCCGCCGTGCACCACCACCGGGTTCAGGCCGACCAGCTTGAGCAGCACCACGTCCTCGGCGAAGTCCTGCTGCAGCGCGGGCTCGGTCATCGCGTTGCCGCCGTACTTGATGATGATCGTCTTGCCGTGGAACTTGCGGATGTACGGCAGCGCCTGCGACAGGATCTCGGCCTTGTCGCGCGGGGCGACGTGCGAGAGGTCGTGGGGCGCCGGATCGGCGGGGCTGGAGGCGGTGGGCGTGGTCATGCGACGATTCTAGGGAGGTTGTGCGGCGGATGCGTGTCCGATTGCACGTCCGCCCGGGGCTGGACGGTCGCGCAGTCGAGCGCCACTGTAGTCCTGCGCCGCCTCCGGCGCGTTATGGGAATACGAAGGACAATGGAATCATGAAACGCCTCATCGCCACCGTCGCCCTCCTGGCCGTCTCGGCCGTCGCTTGCGCCCAGGCCCTCGTGTCCGGCGAAGTGAAGAAAGTCGACAAGCCGGCCGGCCGCATCACCTTGAAGCACGCCGAGATCAAGGCCTACGACATGCCCGGCATGACCGGCGCCTACAAGGTGGCGGATCCGTCCATGCTCGACAAGGTGCAGGTCGGCGACCACGTCCAGTTCCAGCTGGACCGGTTGAACTCGGTCTACACGATCACCAAGATCGACGTCCAGAAATGACGCCGTGGCCTTCGCTCGATGCGAAGGCTGCTGCACCAACGGGAAACGCCGCGCCGGGCCATGCCGGGCGCGGCGTTTTTCATCGGGCGGTCGCCACGGCGGGGCTGTCGCGCTAGGATCGCGGCAACTTCAGGCGATCCGCATGC
>DATCRO010000991.1:0-3340 GCA_036569025.1 Burkholderiaceae bacterium | reverse complement strand
GGCGTACAGCGCCGCCACCAGGCTGCCGGCGGAAGTGCCCGTGACGATGTCCGGGTGGATGCCGTTCTCCTCCAGCACCTCGATCACGCCGATGTGGGCGAAGCCGCGGGCGGCGCCGCCGCCCAGTGCCAGCGCGATGCGCGGCGGGCGGGTCGGCTTGGGCGGGGGAGTGATCTCGGTCACCGCCGGGGCGGAGGCGGGAAGCGCGGCGCAGACCGCCGCCTGGTCGCCGGTCCGGGGCGGCATCGTCGTGTTGCAGGCCGCGAGCAGGGTCGATCCGGCGATGGCCAGAGCCGCCAGCGCGGCCCGGCGGAGCTCCGCGAATCGCGGAATCCGCATTTCCATATTCCTCACAAGCATGATCCCATAAAAAATGTGTAGTTCCAGTTATGAAGCCGCTTCAATACATTGTCTCTTCAATAGGGCTGGAGCGCGTGCCTCCTGCCGAGCAAAGAGACCACGACGATGTACCAGTACACCGATTTCGACCGCCAGTTTGTACGCGCCCGCGCCGCCCAGTTCCGTGACCAGCTGGAGCGCAACCTCGCCGGCGAGCTGAGCGACGACGACTTCCGTCCCCTGCGGCTGCAGAACGGCTGGTACATCCAGCGCCATGCGCCGATGACGCGCATCGCGATCCCCTACGGCGAGCTGTCCAGCCGCCAGCTGCGCCAGCTCGCGCGCGTGGCCACCGAGTTCGACAAGGGCTTCCTGCACTTCACCACGCGCCAGAACGCCCAGTTCAACTGGATCCCGCTGCCGCGCGCGGCCGACGCCATGGACATGCTGGCCGACGCCGACATGCACGGCATCCAGACCTCGGGCAACTGCATCCGCAACATCACGACCGACGTCTTCGCCGGCATCGCCCCGGACGAGATCGTCGACCCGCGCCCGTACTGCGAGGTGATCCGCCAGTGGAGCACGCTGCAGCCGGAATTCGCCTTCCTGCCGCGCAAGTTCAAGATCGCGGTCAGCGGCGCCGCGGAAGACCGCGCCGCGATCGCCTGGCACGACATCGGCCTGCAGCTGGTCAAGAACGACCTCGGCGAGGTCGGCTTCAAGGTGCTGGTGGGCGGCGGCATGGGCCGCACGCCGGTCATCGGCTCGGTGGCCACCGAGTACCTGCCGTGGAACCAGATCCTGGTCTACATCGAGGCGATCGTGCGCGTGTACAACCGCTTCGGCCGCCGCGACAACGCGTACAAGGCGCGCATCAAGATCCTGGTGAAGGCCGAGGGCCAGAAGTTCTTCGACGAGGTCGAGGAGGAGTTCCGCAAGATCCTCGCCGACGACGCGGGCGGCCACGCCCACGTCATCCCGCAGGCCGAGTTCGACCGCGTCGCCGCGTTCTTCACGCGTCCGGCCAAGGTGCACCCGGCCATCGGCGGCTTCGATCCGAACCGCACCGGCGCCGCGCCCGTGCCCTTCCTGCGCTGGCTCGACCGCAACGTGCACGCGCACCAGGTCGAGGGCTACCGCGCCGTCACGCTGTCGCTCAAGCGCCCGGGCCTGCCGCCCGGCGACGTCACGTCCGAGCAGATGGAAGCCGCCGCCACGATGGCCGACCGCTACTCGCTGGGCGAGCTGCGCGTGTCGCACGACCAGAACCTGGTGCTGCCGTGGGTGCGCGAGGCCGACCTGCGCGCCGTCTGGCACGCCGCCAAGGACGCCGGCTTCGCCACGCCCAACATCGGCCTGCTGACGGACATGATCTCCTGCCCCGGCGGCGACCTGTGCGCGCTGGCCAACGCCCGCTCGCTGCCGATCGCCGCGGCCATCACCGAGCAGTTCGACGACCTGGACGCGTTGCTCGACCTGGGCGACATCGACCTGCACATGAGCGGCTGCATGAACTCCTGCGGCCACCACCACACGGGCCACATCGGCATCCTCGGCATCGACAAGGACGGGGCCGAGTGGTACCAGGTCAGCGTCGGCGGCTCCGACGGCAGCACCATCAGCGGCACCTCCGTGCCGGGCAAGGTCATCGGCCCGTCGTTCGCCGCCGAGGAAGTGCCGGGCGTCGTGCAGGCGCTGATCGATACCTTCCGCGAGCACCGCGCCGCCAACGAGCGCTTCGTCGATACCGCACGCCGTATCGGCGTCGCCCCGTTCCGCGCTGCCGCGGACCTCGTGCGCCGCGAGACCGCCGTCGCCGCCTGACCCTTCGAAGAGTCCGCCATGAAGTTCATCGACCGTTCCACCGACCCCTGGCTGCTGCTGCCCGACTCCGAGATCGCCGGTCCGGCGCCGCATCGCCTGCTGCCCCTCGCGCAATGGGAGGCCGTGCGCGACAACTGGCCCCTCGATGTGCCCGTGGGCGTGCTGCTGCAGAACACCGTCGACGTCGAGACGCTGGCCGCCGACCTGCCGCGCATCGCGCTCATCGCCCTCGAGTTCCCCAAGTGGGTCGACGGCCGTGCCTACTCGCAGGCGCACGTGCTGCGCGCGCGCCTGCGCTACGCGGGCGAGATCCGCGCCACCGGCGACGTCGTCGTCGACATGATGCCGCTGCTGCAGCGCTGCGGTTTCGACGCAGTGGTGCTGCGCGAAGGCCAGCGCCAGTCGTCGGCCGAGCGCGCGCTCGGTTTCTTCCCGATGGGGCACTACCAGGGCGACGTCCTGGAGACCCGGCCGAAGTTCGCCCGCGAGGTGGCCTGACATGGACGCGGTCTCCGAACTCCCCGGCTTCTCGTCGTTGCAGGCGCCGGCCCGCGCCTCGGCCATCGAGCTGTACGCGCGCCCCAGCGCCGACTTCGCCGCCAAGCTCGACGCCACCATCGACCTGCTGCGCCACGCCGCGCAGGACCACGGCGGCCGCATCGTGCAGGCCACCAGCCTGGGCGCCGAGGACATGGTCGTCACCGACCTGATCGCGCGCCTGAACCTGCCCATCGCCATCGGCACGCTGGAGACCGGCAAGCTGCACGCGGAGACGGTCGCGCTGGTCCCGCGCATCGAGCAGCGCTACGGCCTGAAGGTCGAGGTGTACAAGCCGCGCGAGGAGCAGGTCGTCCACTTCGTGCGCGCCAACGGCGAGGACGCGATGTACAAGAGCATCGAACTGCGCAAGGCCTGCTGCGGCATGCGCAAGATGGAGCCGCTGTCGCGCATGCTCGACGGCCGCACCGCGTGGGTGACGGGACTGCGCCGCGAGCAGTCGAACAACCGCGGCACGGTGCCGTTCATCGAGACCGAAGCCAACGGCCGCAGCAAGGTCAACCCGCTGGCCGCATGGACGTGGAACGACGTGTGGCACTACATCGCCCAGCACGACGTGCCCTACAACCCGCTGCACGACGAGTTCATGCCCAGCATCGGCTGCGCGCCGTGCACG
>DATCRO010000990.1:0-3018 GCA_036569025.1 Burkholderiaceae bacterium | reverse complement strand
GTTCCTCAGCTCCTCGAATGGAATGACCAGTCGGGTGGCCAGTGCGGGGTTGGACATGAAAAAACTCCTTGATGATGGAAAACCGGTTTCCGGAGCGTGCGAATCCACCGGCCACGCGCCTCAGCGTGTTGTTCGAGTTCGGGGGCGAGGCGGGCCATGGAAACGTGACGTCCGGAAGATTTATGGTTCAGTTGACCGGGATTCTACGGAGGATCTGCCTATCATCGGGTAGGACAGACGCCCTAACGCCGCCGTGGCGGCCTTGACAAATGCCCAATCGCACCGTTTTCTTCATTTCCGACGGCACCGGGATCACCGCCGAGACCTTCGGCAGCTCGATCCTGGCCCAGTTCCCGGGCAAGCCCCGCAAGGTGCGCCGGCCGTTCATCGACACGGTGGAAAAGGCCATGGCCGTCGTCGAGGAGATCAACCGGACGGCCGATCTCGAAGGCAAGAAGCCCATCGTCTTCCTCACGATGGCCACCGAGGACGTGCGCGACATGATCGCCGGCCCCGCCTGCGCCGGCGTCGTGATGGACATGTTCCGCACCTTCGTGGAGCCGCTGGAACACGAGTTCGGCATGAAGTCCAACCACCGCGTGGGCCGGTTCTCGGACGCCGCCAAGAGCGAGGAATACAACGAGCGCATCGAGGCGATCAATTTCTCGCTGGCGCACGACGACGGCCAGTCGGCCAAGAACCTGGCCTCGGCCGACGTCATCCTGGTGGGCGTCAGCCGCTGCGGCAAGACGCCCACGACCCTGTACCTGGCGATGCAGCACGGCATCAAGGCCGCCAACTACCCGCTGATCCCCGAGGACTTCGAGCGCGGGCAGTTCCCGTCGACGCTGACGCCGTTCAAGGCCAAGTGCTTCGGCCTGACGATCGATCCCGAGCGCCTGACGCAGATCCGCAACGAACGCCGCCCCAACAGCAAGTACGCGGCGCTGGACAACTGCCGCTACGAGGTGCGCGAGGCCGAGGCGATGATGAAGCGCAACGGGATCTCGTGGCTGTCGTCGACGCACAAGTCGATCGAGGAGATCGCGGCGACCATCCTGCGCGATATCCGGCCCGACAAGCTGATCTACTGAGCAGGGCGGCTGTCGAGCAGCTGAACCCGACCTTGCATTCGGGTTGTCACCCCCTAGCTCATCCAGGAAGCCATGGTTGACCACGTTGACGACTCGACCGTAAGACTCTACAACTGGTTCTCAGGGGGCTTGCGACCAGCGGCCCCGCACCGGATGGAGGGCCGGACGACAAGAACGACGGATGCGACGCGTCCGCGCGCTGCTGCCGGACTGCGCCTCCTGACGGTCCCCGAACCGTTTCCTGGAGTTTTCCGGCCTTGGCCATCCATCGCGCCCCGATTGCCGCGACCCTGCACAACGCCTGGCTGAAGGCGCTGCAGACCGCCGATGCGGCGCTCGCCCGCAGCCGCCTGCGCGAGCAGCGCAGCGCCCTCACCGACGAAGTCACCGCCGCCCTCGCCTCCGAGGGCGTGTACGTCACGTCCGTCGAGCGGCTGCTGGGCCCCGCCGCCCCGGCCTGCCTCGAGGCCATCGCCGCGGCCCGCGCGCTGGTGTCCGATCGCAGCGCCGGCCAGCGCGCGCGCTGGCGCCGCTCGACCGCCTCCATCGATCTCGCGCACGAGGAACTGCTCGCCCGGCTGCCGGCGCTGTACCTGTTCGGACTCGACGCGACGCTGCTGTCGATCGCGGAGCAATATCTGCGCGTGCCCGTGGCCTACCACGGCGCCGTGATGCGGCACTCGCCGGTGGACGGCCGCCAGGTCGGCCCCCGCCGCTGGCACCGCGACGCCGAAGACTTCCACGTGATGCGCACGGTGCTGTACCTCAGCGACGTGACGGAGGCCGGCGGCCCGTTCGAATACGTGCCGCGTGGCCTGCAGGCCCGGGCCAACCGCGCCGTCGGCAACATCGGCATGTGCACCGACGAACGCATGGCCGCCCACGTGCCGCGCGAGGAGTGGAAGCGCGTCGTCGGCCCGGCCGGCACGGTCGTCATCGCCGATTCGGCCCAGGTGTTCCACCACGAGTCGCTGCAGCGCGACGCACCCCGCACGGTGCTGATGGTGGGCCACGCCTCGCGCCGGCCGCGCTCGCCGGCGATCGCGCAGGCGCATTTCCCGGTGCACGAGCACGCCGTCACGCTCGACGCCCTCGTCCCGCAGGCGCTGCGTCCCTGCGTGTTCGACTGGCGCCGCCCGGACGTGGCGTTGCCCGACGGCGCCACCGAGGCGGCCACCACGGTGC
Organism: Burkholderiaceae bacterium; assembly: GCA_036569025.1. Classification (GTDB taxonomy): domain Bacteria; phylum Pseudomonadota; class Gammaproteobacteria; order Burkholderiales; family Burkholderiaceae_C; genus Scleromatobacter. The sequence continues at coordinate 739 of DATCRO010000990.1, read as the reverse complement.
TGGGCGACTTCATGCCGGGCTGAGGGCGCGCGCCGCGGGAACGCCCGCTGCCCGCCCGGCGCATGCCCCGCTACCGCAATCTCGACGGCCATTCGGGCGTCCAGCGCTACGACACGACGGCCGATTCGATCACGCTGACCTTCGTCGGTGGCGACCGCTACGAGTACACGCACGCCCGCCCGGGGCGCGAGGATGTCGATCGCATGAAGGCGCTGGCCAAGGCCGGGCGCGGCCTGAGCACGTACGTCGCGCAGCACGTGCGCGAACGCTACGCGCGCAAACTGCCCTGAGGCGCCCCCTGCCGCGCCGATTCGTACAGGCACATCGCCGCCGCGGCCGCCACGTTGAGCGACTCCTCGCCGCCCGGCTGCGCGATGCGCACGCGCAGCGTGCACGCCGCCGTCACCGCGTCGCTCATGCCCTGCCCTTCATGGCCGAACACCCAGGCGAGCGGGCGCGGCAAGGCCGTCTCGTGCAGCCAGCGCGCATCGCGCAGGTGCGTGCCGACGACCGGCAGCCCGAGCGTGGCCACATCCTCGATGGCGGCGCCCTCGACGAGCGCCAGCCCGAAATGCGCCCCCATGCCGGCGCGCAGCACCTTCGGCGACCACAGGGCCGCCGTGCCCTTCAGCGCGAGGATCTGCCGGAACCCCAGCGCCGCCGCGCTGCGCAGGATGGTGCCGACGTTGCCGGCGTCCTGCAGGCCGTCGAGGATGACCGTGGGCGCGTCCGCCTCCAC
>DATCRO010000989.1:0-7208 GCA_036569025.1 Burkholderiaceae bacterium | reverse complement strand
GGGGGAGTCGTCGTGCCGGGCGCGGCCGGGGGCGTTCGGGTCTCCCCCGGCGGCCCGCCGTACGGCGCATGCACCGCGCATCCGGCCAGGGTCCCTAGAATCGCCCCCAGGGCAACGGCTGCGAAACGAGATCTCATGGGCTGGATGTTGTTCGAGGCGATGTTGGCGCTGGCCGCGCTGGTGGCTGCGGTCTGGTGGACGTTCCGCGGCCGCGTCGAGGATGACGACGACCCGGAGTCGGCGGACCGGCCTCAGTGAAGCGCTTGGGCGATCGCGAGCGGGAAAGGTTCCACGATCGCTTCGAACGGCTCGGCCGCGTCGGTCATGCACAGGAATTCGCCGCGCATGCTGCCGCGCGGCGTCGTGATGCGCGTCCAGCTCGTGTACTCGTACTCCTCGCCCGGCTTGAGCAGCGGCTGCTGGCCGACGACGCCCAGCCCGCGCACCTCCTCGACCTGGCCGCTGCCGTGGGTGATGATCCAGTGGCGGCCGATGACCTGCGCGGTCACCTCGCCGGTGTTGCGGATGGTGATCGTGTAGGCGAATGCGTAGACGTCGTCCGCGGCGGACGACTGCTCGTGCAGGAAACGCGTGGCGACGCTGACGCTCAGTTCGGGACGTGGCATCGCGGCATTTTGATGCATAAGCCGCCAGGCGCCCGCGCGGCGCGCGACGGCGGGTGCTGGCAAACCCTAAAATCGCGCGTTCCGCCAGCCGCTCCCGCCTGCTCACCATGAAGCCCACCTATCGCATCGCCCCGTCCATCCTGTCCGCCGACTTCGCCAGGCTGGGCCAGGAATTCACCGACGTGATCGCGGCCGGCGCCGACTGGATCCACTTCGACGTGATGGACAACCATTACGTGCCCAACCTCAGCTTCGGGCCGATGATCTGCGAGGCGCTGCGCAAGCACGCGGTCAAGGCCGACGGCGCGCGCGTGCCCATCGACGTGCACCTGATGGTCCAGCCCGTCGACGCGCTCGCCCAGGCTTTCGCCAAGGCCGGCGCCGACTACATCAGCTTCCACCCGGATGCCAGCACGCACGTCGATCGCACGCTGCAACTGATCAAGGGCGCGGGCTGCAAGGCCGGCCTCGTGTTCAACCCGGCGTCGCCGATCGACGTGCTGGAGTGGGTGATCGACAAGGTCGACCTCGTGCTCGTGATGAGCGTGAACCCGGGCTTCGGCGGCCAGAGCTTCATCGACAGCGCGCTGCGCAAGATCGAGCGCCTGCGCAAGGTCATCGACGCCTCGGGCCGCGACATCCGCCTCGAGGTGGACGGCGGCATCAAGGCCGACAACATCCGTGCCGCGGCCGACGCGGGCGCAGACACCTTCGTGGCCGGCAGCGCGATCTTCAACCAGAAGGACTACGCCAAGGCGATCGCCGAGATGCGCGCCGCGCTGGCGGCCTGAGCGGGCCTCAGGGCGTCCATCCCGGCAGCGCGCTCGCCTGCCGGATCCACTCGGCGAGCTGCGCCTCGTCGATCGCCGCGTCCTCGCGCAGGTCGAGGTAGCGCACGCCCGGCTGCTTCGAGGGCCCGGGCGGCGGCGGCCGCAGCGCCGCGCCCTGGAAGAACGCGAGCCGCACGAACTTCGCGTAGCAGTGCAGGCTGAGGAACCAGCCCTGGTCGGCGCTGCCGTAGAACGGCGAATTCCACTTCACCGCCTTGCGGGCGCCGGGCACCGTGCGCGTCACCAGCGCGTCGACCTGCGCGCCGATGCCGCGCTTCCAGCCGGGCATCGCGGCGATGTACGCCTGGACGGGCGCGTCGCCGTCGCCCTTGGCGATCTGCGGGTTGCCGCCGGACAGCAGCGGGGTGGTGGCAGCAGGCATGGGCACCATTGTGGGCGGGCTGGGCGCGCTTGTCAGTGGGACGGCACGCGTGCGGTCGCACGCTAGTGGGCGCCCGCTCGCGTGACGCCTGGGGGCGCCCGCGTCCGCGCGCGTGTAAGGCTTGCCGACCTTGGCCCGACCAAGCCCGATGATGCCGGCGCGCCTGCTGACACCGCCGCCGCAAAGCCCCCTGCTGACACCATGGTGGCGCGGCGACCCCCGTCAGCACGGCGCGGCGTTTGCCCCTAGCATGGCCCCTCGGTCATGCGGCCGAGCCGACGTCCGTCAACGTCGGGAATCCACGCCAACCCGCGGCTCCCGTCGCGCCTTGCCATGACGCCTTCGATCGATGCCTATCGCCAGGTCCGTGCCGCCACGCTGCGCCTGGTCGACGGCCTGGACGATGCGGACCTCACGCCACAATCGGCCGAGTTCGCGAGCCCCGGAAAGTGGCACCTCGCGCACACCACCTGGTTCTTCGAGCAGTTCGTGCTGGGCACGTACGGCACGGGCTACCGTCGCTTCGACGAGCGCTTCGCGTTCCTGTTCAACTCGTACTACAACGCGGTCGGCGCGCGCCACGACCGTCCGCGCCGCGGCCTGCTGACCCGCCCGTCGCTGGCCCAGGTGCGCGCCTACCGCGAGCACGTCGACCAGGCGATGGCCGACCTGCTGGGCAGCCGGCTGCCCGCCGCGGCAGGCGACTTGGTCGAGCTGGGCCTGCACCACGAGCAGCAGCACCAGGAGCTGATCCTCACCGACCTGCTGCACCTGTTCGCGCAGAACCCGCTGCGGCCGGCGGTGCGGCCGTCGCCCGAGGCTGCTGCGCCTGGCGCCGAGGCGCCGCTAGGCTGGGTCGCGTTCGACGGCGGCGTCGTCGAGACCGGCCACGCCGGCGCGGCGTTCGCGTTCGACAACGAGTCGCCCCGCCATGAGGTCGTGCTGCGGCCGTTCCGCCTGGCCACGCGGCCGGTCACCAACCGCGAGTGGCTGGCGTTCGTCGAGGCAGGCGGCTATGCGGATCCGCAGCTGTGGCTGTCCGACGGCTGGGACGCCGTGCAGGCGCAGCGCTGGCAGGCGCCGCTGCATTGGGAGCTCGCCGAGGACGGCCGCACCCGGCTGCAGATGACGCTGGCCGGCCTGCGGCCGCTCGCGCTGGACGCCCCTGTGTCGCACGTGAGCTTCTTCGAGGCCGACGCGTACGCGCGCTGGGCCGGCAGGCGCCTGCCCACCGAGTTCGAATGGGAGCGCGCGGCGCGCGACGTCGCCATCGAGGGCAACTTCGTCGAGACGGGCGCCTGGGCCCCGCGCGCCGATGCGCAGCCGGCGGCCGCGGGCCTGCGCCAGATGTTCGGCGACGTGTGGGAATGGACGGCCAGCCCCTACGTCGCCTACCCCGGCTTCCGCCCCGCGCCGGGCGCGGTCGGCGAATACAACGGCAAGTTCATGAACGGCCAGTACGTGCTGCGCGGCGGCTCGTGCGCCTCGCCGCGCAGCCACCTGCGCGCGAGCTATCGCAACTTCTTTCAACCCGGGCAACGCTGGCAGTTCAGCGGCCTGCGCCTCGCGGAGGACGCATGAAGACAGACATCCAGCGGGCAGGCGCCGAGCATGCGGCCGAGCCGTCACTGCGCTACAACGTCACGCCGCTGACGCCGGCGTTCCGCGTCGATCCGCAGTTCGAGGCCGACGTGCTCGAGGGCCTGGACGACGACCAGAAGCACATCCCCAGCATCTGGCTGTACGACCGCCTCGGCTCGGAGTGGTTCGAGGAGATCACCGAGGTCGCCGAGTACTACCCGACACGCACCGAGACGCGCCTGCTCGCGGGCCTGGCGGGCGAGCTCGAGGGCGAGAGCGGCGCCGTGCGCAGCCTGGTCGAGATCGGCAGCGGCTCCAGCCGCAAGACGCGCCTGCTGCTGGCGGCCATGCCCGGGCTCGCGCGCTACGTGCCCGTCGACATCTCGGCCGACTTCCTGCACGACGCCGTGGCCGGCCTGGCGCGCGACTTCCCGCACGTGCACATGCAGCCGGTCGTGGCCGACTTCACCGAGGCGTTCGCGCTGCCGCCCGAGGCCGCGGCCGACCCGGCGGGCAACCTCGGCTTCTTCCCCGGCTCGACCATCGGCAATTTCACGCCCGACGCCGCCATCGCGCTGATGACGCAGCTGGGCCGCACGCTGGGGCCGCGCTCGCGGCTGCTGATCGGCGTCGACACGACGCAGGATCCGGCGCTGCTGATCCCGGCCTACGACGACGCCGCCGGCGTGACCGCGGAGTTCAACCTCAACCTGCTCGATCGCATCAACCGCGAACTCGGCGGCGACTTCGACCGGCGCGACTTCCGCCACCTGGCGCGCCACGACCCGCAGGAAGGCCGCATCGAGATGCACCTGGTGAGCCAGCGCGCGCACGAGGTGCACGTGCATGGGCGCACCTTCGCGTTCGCCGAGGGCGAGACCATCCACACCGAGAACTGCTACAAGTACACGCCGTCGAAGTTCCTGCGCATGGCCCACGCCGCGCGCTGGCGCTGCGAGCGCTCGTGGCAGGACGGCGGCCGCACCGGCTTCACCGTCTACCTGCTGCGGCGCGAGGCTTGAAGATACGGTACAGGGTATCAACCGTATTAGCCCGATACTACCGACCGTCCGGTGCGATGGCTGCACGACGACCGGTCGCACGGATGGATGTGGTCGTTACGGCTTGACACGGCGCGGGCATCGGAGTGAACTGCCTCGAGCTGTCCCGGACAAGGCCCGGCCCGTGAGCCGATGCCTGGACCGGGCAGTGCGGGAGAACCCAAGCAGATGAGCAAGCAGGATGGCCGTGCGGCGGAGGAAGGCGCGTTCCGCCGGGTGATCGAGAACGTCGCCGCGGGAATCGTGGTCCTGCAGGACGAGCGTCTCGCCTTCGTCAACGCGCGCGCGGCGCGGCTGCTCGGCCGCGAGGCCGCGGCGTTGGTGGGCATCGATCCGGCCACGCTGCTGTCCGGTGACGAGCGCGGGCGGCTGGCCGAGTCGTACCGGGCGCTCGTCGACAGCCAGGCCGACGAGGACTACGGCGAGTACCGCATCACGCTGCCCGACGGCCGCGTGCGCCACGTCGCGATGTCGGCCACGCGCTCCGACTGGAGCGGCCGGCCCGCGATGCTGGGCGTGCTGCACGACATCTCGCGCCAACGCGCGGCGATGGCCGCGTTGCGCAGCAGCGAGGAGCGCTATCGCACGATGATCGAGTCGCTCAACGAGGGCGTCATGATGTTCGACGGCCAGGCGCGGCTCGAGGGCGTGAACGCTGCCGCCGAGCGCCTGCTGGGCGTGAGCTACGAACGCATGCGCAACAACCGCGTCGCCGACTGGCAGCCCGTCGGCCTGGACGGCGAGGTCATGGCGCCCGACGACATCCCGATCGCGCGCGTGCTGGCCACCGGCAAGCCGGTGCGCAACGCGCTGCTGGGCATGCGCATTCCCGATGACGGCGTGCGCTGGCTGGAGGTCAACTGCGAGCCGCTGCACGACGGCGGCGGCGCCGTCACGGGCGGCCTGCTGTCGTTCACCGACGTCACCGAGGCGCGCCGCGTCGAGGAGGCGCTGCGCGTCAGCGAGAGCACCAACCGCACGCTGATGGACGCGCTGGCGGACGGCGTGTTCGTGGCGCAGGACTTCCACTTCGTCTACGCCAACCGCCTGCTGCTCGAGCGCCTGGGCTACGAGCGCGAGGAGTTCGTCGGTCTGCCGTTCGTCCGCGTCGTCGCGCCCGACCTCCTGGAGACCTGGAACGAGCGCTTCCGCGGCCGCGTGGGCACGGGGCCCGAGCCGGTGCGCACGTACGAGGTGCGCTTCCTGCGCAAGGACGGCAGCCTCGCGGAGTTCGAACTGGTGGCCAACCGCACCACGTTCCAGAACCGGCCCGCGGTGCTGGGCGTGCTGCGCGACATCGCCGAGCGCAAGCGCGCGGCGGCGGAGCTCGAGCGCCATCGCGACCGGCTCGAGGAGCTCGTGCACGAGCGGACCCGGGCGCTCGAGGCCGCGGTGGCCGCGCGCATCCAGAGCGAGAACTTCGCGCAGACGATGACCGACCACCAGCCCACGCTGCTGGCCTACGTCGACCGCGAGCGCAAGGTGCAGTTCGCCAACCGCGCCTGGCTCAACTGGTTCGGCAAGACGCGTGACGAGGTCATCGGCCGCGACGCGCGCGATTCGGTCGGCGCCATGATGCTGCAGCCCGACGAGGGCGTCGTCGCCAAGGTGATGCGCGGCGAGGCGCAGGGCATGGCGGCGGAGATGCGCGGCGCGGACGGCCGCGTCGGCAACTTCTGGATCTACCGGCTGCCCGACGTCGTCGACGGCGACATCCGCGGCTACTTCTTCATCGCCACCGACGTCACCGAGATGCGCCGCAGCGAGCGCCGGCTGCAGGAGCTCAACGCCAAGCTGATCCAGGCCGAGTCGTTCACGCGCGGCATCGCCGACAACCTGCCGGTGCGCGTGGCCTACTGGGATGCCGACGAGCGCTGCCGCTTCGCCAACAAGGTCTACTGCGACTGGATCGGCCGGTCGCTGGACCAGGTGCTGGGCAAGACCAAGGCGGAGATCTTCGAGCAGGAGCAGGTGCCCGAGCGGCTCGCCCACGCCAGGCGCGCGCTCGATGGCGCGACGCAAAAGTTCGAGTCCGAGGAAGTCAGCGCCGACGGCCGCTACGGCATCTGGGAGGTGCAGTACATCCCCGACCTGCAGCGCGGCGAGGTGCGCGGCTTCTTCATGCTGGCCACCGACATCACGGCCTCCAAGCGCGCGCAGGCCGACCTCGAGACGCTCAACCTCGAACTCGTCGCGGCGCGCGATGCGGCGGAGGAGGCGGCGCAGGCCAAGTCGGCGTTCCTGGCCAACATGAGCCACGAGATCCGCACCCCGATGAACGTCATCATCGGCCTCACGCACCTGATGCAACGCGACGCGCACGACGCGGCCACGTCGGACCGGCTGGGCAAGGTGGGCGACGCGGCGATGCATCTGCTCGACATCATCAACGACATCCTGGACCTGTCCAAGATCGACGCCGGCAAGCTGGTGCTGGCGCCGGCGGACTTCTCCGTCGACGCGCTGCTCGCGCGCGCCACGGCGCTGATCGCCGACGGCGCGCGCCGCAAGGGCCTGGCATTGACGGTGGATCGCGGCAACCTGCCGCAGGCGCTGCGCGGCGACGCGCTGCGGCTGTCGCAGGTGCTGGTCAACCTCCTGAGCAACGCGGTGAAGTTCACGTCACGCGGCAGCGTCGTCCTGCGCTGCGACGTGGCGGGCCAGGCCGGCAGCGAATGGACGATCCGCTTCTCGGTGCGCGACACCGGCGTGGGCATCACCCGCGAGG
>DATCRO010000988.1:0-2870 GCA_036569025.1 Burkholderiaceae bacterium | reverse complement strand
GCCGCGCTGGCCCGGCGGCCCGACATCGACGCCAGCCGCACCATCGTGATGGGGCAGTCGCATGGCGGCCTGGCGACGATGGCACTCGAATCGTTCAACCCGAAGGGGGTCGTGGGCCTGGTCAACTTCGCCGGCGGCCTGCGCCTGAAGAACTGCGACCGCTGGCGCACCGAGCTGACCAGCGCCATGACCGACTTCGGGCACCACGCGCCGCTGCCCAGCCTGTGGTTCTACGGGGACAACGACCAGACCTTCGACAGCGACCTGTGGCAAGGCATGTTCAAGGGCTACACGGATGCGGGCGGCCAGGCGCGGCTGGTCGCGTTCGGGACGTTCCGCGACGACGCGCACAAGATGTTCGCCTCGGGGCCGGGCCTCAAGATCTGGGTGCCGGCGGTCGGCGACTTCTTCCGCGGACTCGGATTGCCCTTCGACGTGAAATACCGCGTCGTCGTCGCCGACCACGAGACCCCGCCGCCGCCGTCGAGCGGCTTCGCGCCCATCGGCGACGCGGCTCGCATCCCCTTCCTCGACGACCGCGGACGCGCCGCCTGGACCGGCTACCTGAACGCGGCGCCGCCGAAGGCCTTCGCGATCTCGCCGAAGGGCAACTGGTACTACCGGTACGGCGACCCGGCCGCGATGCGCGCGGCGGTCGAGCAATGCGGCGAGCGCGAGCCGCGCGGACCCTGCCAGCTCTACGCCGTGGACGATTCCGTGGTCTGGCACGCCGCGGCGTCCTCGACCCAGGCCAAGAACTGACGACGACTACCGAGCTCACGAAAGACCACCATGTTCGACAAGATCCTGATTGCCAACCGCGGCGAGATCGCCTGCCGCGTGGCCGCCACCGCCCGCCGCCTCGGCGTCAAGACCGTCGCCGTCTACTCGGATGCCGACGCCAGCGCGCGCCACGTCGCGGCCTGCGACGAGGCCGTGCGCATCGGCGAGGCCGCCCCGCGCGACAGCTACCTGCGCTGGGAGCGCATCATCGAGGCCGCCAAGGCCACGGGCGCGCAGGCCGTGCACCCGGGCTACGGGTTCCTGTCCGAGAACGAGGACTTCGCGCAGGCCTGCGCCGACGCCGGCATCGCCTTCATCGGCCCGCCGCCCTCGGCGATCCGCGCGATGGGCCTGAAGGCCGAATCCAAGCAGTTGATGGAAAAGGCCGGCGTGCGGCTGGTGCCCGGCTACCACGGCGGCGACCAGGATCCGGCGCTGCTCAGGCGTGAGGCCGACCGCATCGGCTATCCGGTGCTGATCAAGGCGAGCGCGGGCGGCGGCGGCAAGGGCATGCGCATCGTGTCCTCGGGCGACGAGTTCGACGCCGCGCTCGCGTCGTGCAAGCGCGAGGCGATCAACAGCTTCGGCGACGACGCGGTGCTCGTCGAGCGCTATGTCACGCGCCCGCGCCACATCGAGATCCAGGTCTTCTTCGACACGCACGGCAACGGCGTCTACCTGTTCGAGCGCGACTGCTCGGTGCAGCGCCGCCACCAGAAGGTGCTCGAGGAGGCGCCGGCGCCCGGCATGACGCCCGAGCGCCGCCGCGAGATGGGCGAGGCCGCCGTGGCGGCGGCGCGCGCGGTCAACTACGTCGGCGCGGGCACCGTGGAGTTCATCGTGGAGCAGGACGGCCCGAGCGCGACGCAGGGCCGCCCCAAGCAAGCGAGCGCCCCCTCGGGGGGCAGCGAGGCGCAGCCGAGCGTGGGGGTCGGCAATTTCTATTTCATGGAGATGAACACGCGGCTGCAGGTGGAGCATCCGGTGACCGAGGCGATCACCGGGCACGATCTCGTCGAGTGGCAGCTGCGCGTCGCGGCGGGCGAGCCGCTGCCGGCGACGCAGGCCGACCTGCAGATCCGCGGCCACGCGATCGAGGCGCGCATCTGCGCCGAGAACCCGGACGCCAACTTCCTGCCGGCCACCGGCACGCTGTCGGTGCTCAAGTGGCCGCAGCACGTGAACTTCCGCCGCACCGAGGCCGGCGCGAGCGAGTCGGCGGCGGTGCGCGTGGACACCGGCGTCAACGAGGGCGACGCGATCACGCCGTACTACGACTCGATGATCGCCAAGCTGATCGTCTGGGGCCAGGACCGCGCGCAGGCGCTGGCACGGCTCGACGCGGCACTCGCGGGCACGCACATCGCGGGCGTCGTCAATAACGTGGCCTTCCTGCGCCGCACCGCCAGGACCGAGTCATTCTCGCAGGCGAACCTCGACACCGCGCTGATCGAACGCGAGCGGCCCGCGCTGTTCGGCCACGCCGGACTGCCGCTGGACGTGGTGGCGGCCGGCGTGGCTGCGCGCGCGGTCGCACTGGCGCAGGCGACGGTCGGTGCGGATCCATGGTCGAAGCGCGACGGCTGGCGCATGTACGGCGCGTCGGTGCGCCGCTTCGACCTGGAGTGGCAAGGCCAGTCGCTGGAAGCGCTGCTGGAATCGCGCCACGACGGCGGCGCGTTGCTGAAAGTCGGCGATCATGCCGTCGCCTTCGCGTCGCGCGCGCTCGGCGACGACCGCTACGACGTCACGCTGGGCACCGGCGCCGACACCCGCCGCGTGGCGCTGAGCGTCTACCAGCTGGGCGAGCAGGTGAGCGTGTTCGCGGCCGCGGGCAGCGCGCAGGTCACCGTCGTCGACACGCTGTCGCACGCCGGCGAGGGGCACGCCGAGGCCGGGCGCCTCACCGCGCCGATGCCCGGCAAGGTCATCGCGTACCTCGTCAGGAAGGGCGACGCCATCAAGACCGGACAGCCGCTGGCGGTTCTCGAAGCGATGAAAATGGAGCACACCATCGCCGCGCCGCGCGACGGCACCGTGGCCGAGCTGCTGTTCGCGCCCGGCGACCAGGTCAGCGAAGGCGGCGA
>DATCRO010000987.1:0-2670 GCA_036569025.1 Burkholderiaceae bacterium | reverse complement strand
TTGACGATGCCGGCGATGCCGGCCTCGTTCGAGCCGGCCAGCACGAAGCCGTTCTGCTGGCCGTCGCCGAAGCCGACCGCCGCGGCGTGGCCGCCGAAGCCGCCCGAGCCGCCGCTGGCGTCGCCGGTCTCCCAGTTCATGCCGCCGTAGAAGAAGCCGATCTGGCCCTCGCCCGCCGGCGTGGCGTAGCCCGCGCCGCGGATCACCAGCTGGAAGGTGTCGAGCTTGCCGTCGGTGGAGCCGTAGTAGCTCACGTGGTCCCAGGTGATGATCGTCTCGTTGGCGATCGACTGGTTGACGTAGACGACGCCGCTGCTGGCGCCGCGCGTGTCGACGTCGGCGAAGAACGGGGCGATCACGGGCTGGGTGGCGCCTTGCGGGCCGGCCGGCGTGTAGGCGGCGACGCCGCTGTTGAACGTGATGTTGCCGTTGTTGTTGATGAAGATCGACGAGTAGTCGGCGCCGAAGAAGTTCTGCAGCGTGTAGCCGAGGCTGACCGGGCCGGAGAAGCCGTCGTCGTTGCGACCGGTGGCGTCGCCGATGTTGGCGCCGTTCTCGCCGCCGGTGGTGACGACGACCTGGCCGTAGTCGCTGGTGTAGAGGTGGTTGGACGCGGTCAGCGCCGAGTCGGCGATGGTGGTGACGGCGGCGCCGGCGTGGGCGGCGGCCAGCGCCGCGGCGACGGAGACGATGGTTTTGTTCAAGAGGCTCAAAGGGTACCCTTCACGCGAACGCCACGGCGTGTCGTTCGTCTGCTGTTGTTGGAGCAGGCGCGATTCTTGGTGAAACCCGATCGCTCGAACACCCCTCATAGTGGGGGACGACGAATGAAACGAGTCGTGCCGATACGGCAAGGGGCATCCCGCCTCCCGGCCGGATGCCCCTTGCGTGTTGGCGACCGCGCGCGTCAGCCGATCCAGCGCCGCGCGTTGCCGAACATGCGGCCCCACGGGCTGGGCGCAGAAGCGTCGCCGCCGCTCCAGCTCATCTGGACGTTGCGGAACACGCGCTCGGCGTGCGGCATCAGCGCCGTGAAGCGGCCGTCGGCCGTCGTGACCGCCGTCAGGCCGCCGGGGCTGCCGTTCGGGTTCAACGGGTAGGTCTCGGTCGGCTTGCCATGGTGGTCGACGTAGCGCATCGCGGCATGGACCCTGGAAGCGTCGCCGCGCTGCGAGAAGTCGGCAAAGCCCTCGCCGTGCGCGACCGCGATGGGCATGCGGCTGCCGGCCATGCCCGCAAAGAAGATCGACGGCGACTCCAGCACTTCCACCAGCGACAGCCGGGCCTCGAACTGCTCGGAGCGGTTGCGCGTGAACTTGGGCCAGTCCTGCGCGCCCGGGATGATGGGCGACAACGCGGCCAGCATCTGGCAGCCGTTGCACACGCCCAGCGCGAAGGTGTCGGTCTTGCCGAAGAAGGCCTCGAACTGCTCGGCCAGCACCGGGTTGAACATCACCGAGCGGGCCCAGCCTTCGCCGGCGCCCAGCGTGTCGCCGTAGCTGAAGCCGCCGCAGGCCACGAAGCCCTTGAACTGGTCCAGCGTGACGCGGCCCGAGTGCAGGTCGCTCATGTGGACGTCGTAGGTGTCGAAGCCGCCCTGGGCCATCGCGTAGCTCATCTCGACGTGGCTGTTGACGCCCTGCTCGCGCAGGATGGCCACCTTGGGCCGCGCCAGGTTCAGGAACGGCGCGGCCACGTTCTCCTTCGGATCGAACGTGAGCGCGACGTGCAGGCCGGGGTCGCCGGGCTGGCCCGCGAGGGCGTGTTCACTGTCGGCGCAGGCCGGGTTGTCGCGCAGCTTCGCGATACGCCACGACGTATCGTCCCAGGCCTGCTGCAGCTCGTGCAGCGGCTTGGCGAACACGGCCTTCGCGTCGCGCCAGACCTCGACGACGCCGCGGTCGTTGGGCTTGCCGATCACGTGGCTGTGCGCGGACAGCCCGTGCGCGCGCAGCACGCCGATGGCCGCGTCGCGCTGCGCCGCGGGCACCTGCAGCACGGCGCCGAGCTCCTCGTTGAACAGCGCCTTGAGCGTGAGTTCCTCGCGGCGCGCACCTACCTGCGCGGCCCAGTTCTTCGCGTCGCCGGCGTCGGCGCGGCTGTCGTCGATGCCGTTGCCTTCGGTGACCAGCATGTCGACGTTCAGGCTCAGGCCCGAGTGGCCCGCGAAGGCCATCTCGCACGCCGCGGCCCACAGGCCGCCGTCGCTGCGGTCGTGGTACGCCAGCAGCAGGCCTTGCGCGCGCAGCGCGTTGACGGCGTCGACCAGCGACACCAGCAGCTTCGGGTCGTCCAGGTCGGGGACCGCGTCGCCGAACTGCTGCAGCGTCTGCGCCAGGACCGAGCCGGCCATGCGGTTCTGGCCGCGGCCCAGGTCGACCAGGATCAGCGCCGAGTCCTCGCGCGCGAGCTCGGGCGTGCGCGTGCCGCGCACGTCCGCGACGCTCGCGAACGCCGACACGATCAGCGACACCGGCGCGACCACCTGCTTCGTCTTCCCGTCGTCCTGCCACTTCGTGCGCATCGACAGGCTGTCCTTGCCCACCGGCACGCTGATGCCCAGCGCCGGGCACAGCTCCATGCCCACCGCGCGCACCGTGTCGTACAGCGCCGCGTCCTCGCCCGGCTCGCCGCACGCGGCCATCCAGTTGCACGACAGCTTGACGCGCG
>DATCRO010000986.1:0-13960 GCA_036569025.1 Burkholderiaceae bacterium | reverse complement strand
TCCTCATCGCGCCGCTGATGAGCCGGCTGCTGCGCTTCTTCCCGCCGGTGGTCACCGGCACGACCATCGCGATCATCGGCATCAGCCTGATGCGCGTGGGCGTGGGCTGGGCCGTGGGCGGCCCGTCCAACCTCGCGCAGTTCACCGACGTGCCGCAACTCGTCGCGATGGTCGAGGAGGCGAAGGTCAAGGCCACCATGGACGCCGCCCCCGGCGTGTCGACCGAGGCGATCGCGTCCGGGCGCGCCGCATCGGTGGCGGCGACGGCGGCGGTGTCCGCGGCCGCCGCGGCGTCGGCGCCCGGACGCCTCGCGAAGATGTTCGCCAAGCTGAAGCTGCCCGGCCCGGTCCCCATGAACGACAACCCGGCCTACGGCGCGCTCGACAACATGGCGGTGTCCGGCGCGGTGCTGATGTTCATCCTGCTGCTGGTGCGCTTTTTCACCGGCTTCGTCGCCAACATCTCGGTGCTGCTGGGCATCGTGATGGGCTGCGTGATCGCGATCGCGATGGGCAAGATGAGCTTCGCCAAGGTGGGTGCGGCGCCGTGGTTCGACGTCGTCACGCCGTTCGCGTTCGGCCTGCCCACCTTCGACCTCGTCTCGATCGCCACGTTCACCATCGTGATGGTCGTCGTGATGATCGAGTCGACCGGGATGTTCCTCGCGCTGGGCGACATCACCGGCAAGAAGATCGGCCAGGCCGACCTGGCCGCGGGGCTGCGCGTCGACGGACTGGGCACGGTGATCGGCGGCATGCTCAACACGTTCCCGCACACGAGCTTCTCTCAGAACGTGGGGCTCGTCGCGGTGACCGGCGTCAAGAGCCGCTGGGTCTGCGTCACCGGCGGCTTCATCATGATCGTTCTGGGCATGCTGCCCAAGATGGCAGCGCTCATCGAGGCGATCCCGCAGTTCGTCCTGGGCGGCGCCGGCCTCGTGATGTTCGGCATGGTGGCGGCCACGGGCATCCGCATCCTCGCGACCGTCGACTACAAGACCAACCGCTACAACCTCTACATCGTCGCGCTGGCCATCGGCTTCGGCCTCGTCCCGCTGGTGGCCCCGCGCTGGATGCAGCAGATGCCGCACAACCTGCATCCGCTGCTGGAGTCAGGCATCCTGCTGACGTCGATCTCCGCCGTGCTGCTGAACCTGTTCTTCAACGCGGGGCGGGCGGAAGCGGCCCAGGAGACCACGCAGCAGCCGATCGGGGCGCACTGAAGCGGCCGACCGGCGGCGCGGCGCCGCGACGATGCAGGCCGCGCGCGACACGACGCTGCGGCAGAAGGATCTCGAGCGCATGCTGCACCGCTGGGAAGTGCCGCTGCCCCGGGAGGCGCACGAGGTGCTGTGCGAGACCGGCGCGCCTACCGCGAAAAGGTGATGCGACAGGCTTTTGACGGTCGGCGGCAAGCTTGCGTTCGGGCACTCCGGCCGGCCGTCTATACAAGAGGCGCACCTCCTCGCGTTGTGTGTCGCCGTGCTCGATCTTTCGCCTGCCCATCCCGTGAACGACGCGCCGTCGCAGGCGCCCCGCATCCATCTCGCGTCGGTCGCCGACGTGCCCTTCATCGTCCAGACCATCGTGGCCGAATCGCGCGCAGGGCACTTCAGCTGCGACACCGACCGGCCCGACGTGGTGAGCGGGCTGTGGCATCAGGTGCAGACCGTCGTCACGCAAGGGGCGATGCCGTTGCCGGGGGAGCGCAACGGCGTGGGCGGTCGGGCGTTCGTCGTGCAGGTCGGCCAGATCAACGCCGCGTTCGCGATCCTGGCCGAGCATCTGCCCGCCTCGTGGTACTGGCGGCTGGAGCTGTTCGCGTTGAGCGTACGGCCGGACTTCCGCCGCCACGGGCTCGGACGCCATCTCGTGACCAAGCTCGTGCACGATGCGCAGAGCGCGTCGGTCTATGCCCGCTGCGCCTATGGGTCGGTGGGCATGGTGGGGTTGCTGAAGTCGTGCGGGTTCGAACTCGGCGCGGAATCCACCGCCAGCGGCATGACGCTCGAGCTGCGGCGCTGAGCGCAGGAGCCTCGCGGCATCGTGCTGGCCTGCGGTGCCGGGCGGGCGATGCGGTCCGGGGACAGGCACCGTTCTGTCGAGTCCTTGGCGGTCGGGTGACACGCGCGGCGGAACCTGACTCGCCCGGCCCGTTGCAGCGCAGCAACAGGCTCGCCCCAACCTGGATCCTGATCAAGCTTTCAACACCCGTTTCTTGTCGCGGCGAGGCGTTCCCGTTAGAGTCCGGTTCTCGTGATTGCGAATCACTCGCACTTGCATCAACAATCCAGACCCGCGACGAGGATGTCGCGCGGCATGACAAGACGATGAACGTTCTCGGCACCCGCCCCGCCTCCGGCGCCCGCGGATCGGGTCTCGCGCTGGCCCTGGCCGCGCTGCTCGCGGCCTGCGGCGGCGGCGGCAGCGACGCCTCCTCCCCGTCATCCGGCGGCGGCGCCACGGCGCTCTCGGCGGCCGCCACGCTGGGCCGGAAGATCTTCGCGGACGCCGCGCTGTCGGCCTCCGGCCAGCAGTCCTGCGCGAGCTGCCACGTGGCCAGCGCCGCATTCGCCGAGGACGCGTCGGCCAGCGGCGTCGACCATGGCTCGCCGGTGGCGCTCGGCGGCCCGGGCATGAACCTGACGGGCTTCCGCAACACGCCGTCCCTGATGTACACGTCGCTGACGCCGGCGTTCTTCTTCGACGCCGACGGCAGCCCCAACGGCGGCTTCTTTCGCGACGGCCGCGCCGCCACGCTCGCCGAGCAGGCGACGATGCCGTTCACGTCGGCCTTCGAGATGGCCAACGCGGACGCCGCCGAAGTGGTCGCGCGCCTGAAGACGCGCCCGTACCTCGCCGAGTTCGTCGCGCTCTACGGCGACGCGGTGCTCGACGACCCGCAGACGGCGCTCGCGCGCATGGGCAGCGCGCTGGCCGCGTTCGAGTCCGAGGAGCCGTCGTTCAACCCGTTCTCGAGCAAGTTCGACGCGTTCCGGCGCGGGCAGGCGCAGCTGACGGCGCAGGAGCTGCGCGGCCTGGGCCTGTTCAACAACGCGACCAAGGGCAACTGCAGCGCGTGCCATCCCAGCACGTCGGCCGACGGCGCCAGGCCGCCGATGTTCACCGACTACAGCTACGACAACCTGGGCATCCCGCGCAATCCGCTGATCCCGGGCAACGCCGATGCCGCGCCGGCCTACACGCCCGTCGACAGCGCCGACGGCCTGCACAGCTACTACGACCTGGGCGTCTGCGGCCCGTTCCGCCAGGGCAGCGAGAACCTGTCGGCCAGTTGCGGCCAGTTCAAGGTGCCCACGCTGCGCAACATCGCCCTGACCGCGCCGTACTTCCACAACGGGCGCTTCGCGACGCTCAGGGAGGCCATCGGCTTCTACGTGCGCCGCGACACCAACCCCGAGGAGTGGTATCCCACCGCCGCCGACGGCACGGTCACGAAGTTCGACGACCTGCCCGCGGCCTATGGCGGCCAGTTCACCGTGAAGGCCGGCGTCGTCGGCAGCGACGCGGGCTACCGGGGCAACGTCAACACCGCCGAGATTCCGTACAACCGCTCGATCGGCGACACGCCGGCGCTGTCGCCCGACGAGATCGACGACGTCATCACCTTCCTGTGCACGCTGACCGACGGGTTCGACCCGGCGCGTCCGTCCGCGCAGGTGCTGCCCGCCCAATGCCAGGCCGCCGTCCACGCGACGGCCGCCGCCAGGACTTCCCAGAGCCGATGAATACCATGAACAAGACCTCCGTGGCCCTTGCGGCCCTGACCCTTTGCCTGACGATGTCGGCCCATGCCGCCGACGCCACGCCCGACGTGGCCGACAAGCTCGCGCAGCAGATCAACCAGATGCAGCAGCAGCTCGACGCGATGAAGCAGGAGCTGGCGCGCGTGAAGGCGCAGAACGATGCGCTGGCAGCCGCGCAGGCCAAGGCCGCCGCCGCGGCGCCCCCGCCGGCACCGGCCGTCGCGACGGCGCCCGCCCCTGCACCCGCGGGCGGCATCTCGCCCAACCTGGGGCTGTGGGGCTACGGCGAGATCTACTACTCGAACCCGGTGCACGACCACAGCCTGGCCACCGCCGACCTGGCGCGCGCCGTCTTCGGCATCGGCTACAAGTTCGACGAGAAGACCAGCTTCAACTCCGAGTTCGAGGTGGAGCACGCTGTGGCCTCGGCCGACGACTCCGGCGAGTTCGAGGTGGAGCAGTTCTACGTCGACCACCAGCTCACCGACTCGCTCACGACGCGGATGGGCCTGTTCCTGATGCCCGCGGGCCTGATCAACGAGCACCACGAGCCCACCGCCTTCTATGGCGTGCACCGCAACTTCGTCGAGACGCTGATCATCCCCAGCACCTGGCGTGAAGGCGGCCTGGGCCTGCACGGCACGAGCGACATCGGCCTGACCTGGGACGCCGGCATCACCACCGGCCTGAACCTGGGCGGCTGGAACGCGATGCCCGAGGATCCGCTGTACCGCACCGCCTCGGACCTCGGCGAAGCCGCGCCGATGCAGGCCACGCACCAGGAACTGCAGAACGCCAACGTGCAGCACCTGGCGCAGTACGCCGCCCTGAACTACACGGGCGTGCCCAACCTGCTGGTCGGCGGCTTCGCGTTCACCGGCAACATGGCCATGCCGTCGACGCCGGCCAACCTGCCGCAGTCGCGCGTCACGCTGTGGGAGGCGCATGCGCGCTGGACGCCGGGCAACGCCGACATCTCGGCAGTGGTCGCGCACGGTTCGTTCTCGAACACGGCCACGTACAACCTGGACAACGCCGGCGCATCCAACCCGCTGCCGTCGTCCTTCCTCGGCTACTACGTGCAGGGCGCGTACAAGGCGTGGGAGAGCGGCAGCTACAAGCTGGCCCCGTTCGTGCGGTGGGAGCACTACGACATGGGCGCCAGCTACGCCGGCATCGCCCCGGGCTTCACGCCGGTGCCCACCGGCCTGGCGTCGGACGGCAAGCCCTGGCCGCAGCCGCGCGACCGCGTGTGGACGTTGGGCACGAATTTCTACCTGAACCCGAACGTCGTTCTCAAGGCGGACTACCAGCGCTTCCGCACGAACACGGACCTGACGCGGGTCGACCTGGGGTTGGGCGTCAGCTTCTGACGCGAGGCGCCATGCACCAGGGATCGCCGCGGCGATCCCTCTTTCATGGCGCGGTCGTGCCGCTCACTTGTGCTTGTTGGCCGCCTCGGCCGCCAGGCGCATCTGCTCCTCGGCCTCGTGCAGCAGCTTCTCGGCCCTGGCGGCGTGGCCGCCCATGTCGTATTCGTTGGCGGCCTGCGCCGCCTTCATCTTCTCGATCGCCATCTGCGCATGCTCGCGCGCGGCGATGATGTTGGGGTGGCCGGCTTCCGGACCCGCGAACGCCGCACCCGCGGCAACCAGGGACGCGCCGAGCGCGACCAGCGTCATCGTCTTCTTGAAGGCCATCATGTCTCCTGTGCGTGGCGTCCGCTCGCCGGTGTGGACGGATACGGACTGCCGCCACAACGCGGCCACGGAGCAGCCCGTGCACAGGGACTACCCGCAGGAAGCTGAGGCCAGGCTTGCGGCCCGGCGTCAGTCGCGCGACGGATAGCCGGTGATGGCGCGGATGCGCGCGTACAGCGGCGCGAGGCGGCCGTACATCTTCTGGTAGACCTGCGAGTAGAGTTCGTCGTACAGCGCCGCGTTGCGCGGGTCCGGTTCGAACGTGCGCTCGACGCGCGTCATCGCCTTGACCGCGGTGGCAAAGTCGCCGTGCAGGCCCAGGCCCACCGCGCAGTCGATCGCCGCGCCCAGGCCGCTGGTCTCGTGGACGTGCGGCCGGCTCGCGGGCAGGCGGAAGACGTCGGCCGTCAGTTGCAGCGCGGCGTCCGACTGCGAGCCGCCGCCCGACACGCGCAGCTCGGTCAGCGGCACGCGGGTCTTGCGCTCGATGCGCTCGCGGCCGTCGCGCAGCGCGTAGGCCAGGCCCTCGAGGATCGCGCGATAGACGTGCGCCCGTGTGTGGGCGTCGCCGAAGCCGATGATCGCGCCCTTGGCGTCGGGTCCCGGATGGCGGATGCCGGGCGTCCAGTACGGCTGCAGCACCAGGCCCAGCGAGCCGGGCGGCACGGCCGCGACGAGCTCGTCGAGCAGCGCCTCGGGCGCGACGCCGCGTTCCTGCGCCGCGTTGCGCTCGCGGTCCCCGAACTGCTCCTTGAACCAGCGCACCATCCAGTAGCCGCGGAAGATCTGCACCTCGCTGTCGTAGTGGCCCGGCAGCGCGGCAGGGTACGGCGGCACGAACGACAGCGCCTCGACGTACCTTTGCGTGCAGACGTTGATCGTCGCAGTGGTGCCGTACGACACGCCGCCGACGTGCGGCTCCAGGCAGCCCGAGCCCAGCACCTCGCAGGCCTTGTCGGCGGCGGCCGCGATGACCGGCGTGCCCGCCGGGATACCCGTGGCGGTACTCGCCGCCGCCCCGACCCGGCCCAGCACCGAGCCCACCGGCCGCAGCTCGGGCAGCTGCTCGCGGCGCAGCGCCAGCGCCTGCCACTTCCAGTCCGACGGCCCGGCCCAGTCGTGCGCCTTGAAGTCGAAGGGCACGTAGCCCACCTGAGAGCCGATCGAGTCGACGAACTCGCCCGTCAGCTTGAAGTTCAGCAGGCCCGACAGCAGCAGCACCTTGTGCGTGCGCTCCCAGGTGGCGGGCTCGTTCTCGGCCCACCAGTTGACCTCGGCCTCGCGCTGGAAGTAGCGGATGGTCTCGGCCACGCCGGCGAGGCGAAACGCCGCGCGCCAGGCGGCGCCGATGCGCGGCGGGCGCGTGGCGCGGCGCTGGTCCAGCCAGATCAGCGCCGGCAGCACCGCGTGGCCCTGCGCGTCCACCGGCATGATCGTGCCGCGCTGCGTCGTCACCGAGACGCCGCGCACGCGCGCCGCGAGCTCGGGGCGCTCGGCCCACAGCTGGCGGCACGCGCGCGCGCAGGCGAGCCAGAAGCCTTCGACGTCGTGCGACATCCAGCCGGGCCGCTCCACCACGTAGTCGTCGAGCGCGACCTGCGCCTTGGCCACCAGGGTGCCACGCGGGTCGAACAGCAGCGCGCGCGTGCTCTGGGTGCCGCAGTCGATGGACAGCAACAGGTCGTCGGGTCGGTCGGTGGTCATTCAGCAGGCACCGTGTAGCACTGGTCGATGAGGCGGGCGTAGCGCTCGCACTGGTCGCGCCATTCTCCGGCGGACCAGCGCAGGGCCTCGCGGGCGACGGGCTCGAGCCGCGGCAGCAGCGCCGCGCCGCCTTCGGGCAGCAGCAAGCCCAGGCGCGTGCGGCGCAGCAGCAGGTCGTCCAGGAAGCGCACCTGTTCGTGTCGCAGCGCCCAATGCAGTTCGGCCCACGGCGTGGCGGTGCCCGGCACGAGCTCGAGGTCGGCCGGCGCGGCCTCGCGCACCAGCGCCGCGGCCTGCACGCCATGGCGTCCCAGCAGGCGCGCGCGCATGCCGTGCGGCAGTGCAGCGAGCGCGGGGGTGTCGGCGAGCGGCGCGAGGATGGCGTCGGACGGGCGGTACGCGAAGTCGGCGGGGCCCGGCGTCGCGTACGGGTCGTCGTCGGGCAGGTCGCTCGCCGACAGGCTCGGCGCGAAGCCGGCGCGCTGCGGCCGCGCCGCCAGGTGCGGTGCGGCGTGGCGCAGCGCGTCGAGCGCGTTGACGCGGAAGGTGGTCAGCTTGCCGCCGGTGACGGTGACCAGGCCCTGCTCGTCGCGCACGACGTGCTCGCGCGGGGCCTTCGACGGGTCGCCGCCGGCGGCGCGGTCGTCGACCACCGGACGCACGCCGGCGAAGCTGGCGATGGCATCGGCGGCACGCAGGTCCAGCCCCGGGAACGCGGCGCGCACGGCCTCGAGCAGGTAGGCCGTCTCGTCGCGGGTGATGCGCGGTTCGATGTCGGGATCGTCGGCGTGGTCGAGGTCGGTGGTGCCCACGAGCGCGACGCCTTCCCACGGCGTGGCGAACACCGGCCGGCCGTCGCGCGGGTGCAGCAGGCTCACCGACTGGGCCACCGGCAGCCGCCAGAGCGGGAACACCAGATGACTGCCGCGCAGCGGGCGCAGCATCGGCGCGCCGAGCCCGCGGCGCACGCCGTCGGCCCAGAAGCCGGTGGCGTTGATGACGCAGCGCGCCCGCACGTGGCCGGTGAACCCCGGACCCTCGACGCGCGCGCCCACCACGGTGCCGGGCCTGACGGTGCCGCCGCCCTCGGCCGCGAGCGAAGACGGAGGCACGTCGACATCACCCGCGCGCAGCAGCGACTTGACCGCCGCGCGGTTGAACACGCGCGCGCCGTGGCGCTGCGCCTCCTGCAGCACGCGCAGCACCAGGCGCGCGTCGTCGGTCTTGGCGTCGAGGTAGCCCGAGGCGCCCAGCAGGCCGTCGGTGGCCAGGTGCGGCGCGAGCATGCGCGCCTCGGCGGGCGAATGGAACGAACGCGTGCGCGCGCCGGCCATCGCGTCGTAGATCGCCAGCCCCAGGCCCAGCGTGCGGCGCGTCGGCTGGCGGCCCTCGTAGTGGCCCATCAGGAAGCGCTGCGGCTCGACCAGGCCGGGCGCGTCATGCAGCAGGCGGCCGCGCTCGCGCACCGATTCCAGCGTGAGGCCGAACGCGCCCTCGCGCAGGTAGCGCAGGCCGCCGTGCACGAGCTTGGACGAGCGCGACGAGCTGCCCCACGCGAAGTCGCGCGCCTCGACCAGCATCACCGCCAGCCCGCGCCGCGCGGCCTCCAGCGCGACGCCCGCGCCGGCGATGCCGCCGCCGATCACGAGGATGTCGGCATCGGGCATCAGGCAGCCTCCGTCCTGCGGACTGCGGGGCGATCGCCTTCGGGCGGCCGGGCGGCGATCAATGCAGGTCCTCGCAGCCGCGCGGCACCGCCAGGGCGCGCGTGATCGTGCCGTCGCGCCGGGCGGCGACGCGGCGCGCATCGCGCGAGCCGTTGAAGACGCTGCGGCGCGCGCTCGAACGCGGGCCGGCCTCGGCCAGCGCGGCCGCGACGGCGCGCATCGCGACGGCCACGGGCCAGCGGGCGCGCGCGAAGGCGAGGCGGCGTCCCGTGCTCATTGGTCGCCGAGCAGGTTGCCGCGCGCCATCACCCCGTGCGGATCGAACTCGCGCACCATCGCCGCGATGGCCGACATCCCCGTCGCGCCCTTCTCGGCCGCCAGCCAGCGCGCGTGGTCCTTGCCGACGCCGTGCTGATGCGTGATGGTGCCGCCGTGCGCGACGATCGCGTCGCCCACCGCGGTCTTGAGCGACTGCCAGCGCGCGAGCGCCGTGTCGTAGTCGGCACCGATGCGATAGACGAAGGTCGAGTACACGCTCGAGCCCTGCGCGTAGACGTGCGACAGGTGCGTGTAGCAGTGCGTGCGCTCGCCATGCTGCGCGAGCGCGGCGCGGCCGGCGTTCTCCATCGCCTGCACCATCGCGTCGACGCGCGGCCAGTCGCACGCCGTCTCCATCGTGTCGACCGCATAGCCGGCGTCCCACAGCGCGTTGCGCAGGTAGACGTTGGCGAAGCGGCGCTCGGCCCACTTCTTGCCGAGCACCGTGCCGGTCGATACGCCGCCATGCTCGCGCCAGATCGATGCGGCCGCGCGCTGCATCGCGCACACGGCGCCGGCGCTGTCGCCCGTGAAGCCGGCAAGCAGGAGGCACTTGCCCTCGCCCACGCCGCGCAGCGACAGGTAGCGCTCCAGCCAGGCGATGGCCGAGGCGTGGCCGGCCATCGTGAGCGTCGTGTGGGTCTCGGCCGGATTGGCCAGGCGCAGCATCGACAGGCCCAGCCTGGCCTGCGCGACGCGCCGCACCGCCGCGGCGGCGCTGGCCCAGTCGGGGAAGAAGACGCCGACGAAGCGCTCGGCGGCCGGCGCGCGCGTCACGCGCACGGTGGCCTCGGTCAGCACGCCGATGCGGCCTTCGGAGCCCAGCACCCACTCGCGCAGGTCGGGGCCCGCGGCCGATGCCGGGAAGGTGGGCAGCGTCCACTCGCGCTCGGGCGTCTGCAAGGTGCCGCCGGCGAACAGCTGCTCGATGCGGCCGTAGCGTGCCGACTGCTGGCCCGACGAGCGTGTCACCACCCAGCCCCCCAGCGTCGACAGCTCGAAGCTCTGCGGGAAGTGGCCCAGCGTGAAGCCGCGGGCGCGCAGCTGCGCCTCGAGGTCGGGGCCCGCGACGCCCGCCTCGAATCGCGCGAGCTGCGCGACGGGGTCGAGATCGAGCAGCCGCATCATGCGGCTCATGCCCAGCGTGAGCACCGGCGCATCGCCGACGGGCGTCAGGTGGCCCGCGACGCTGGTCGCGCCGCCCAGCGGCAGCACCTGCACGCCCTGCTCGCAGGCCCAGGTCAGCAGCATGCGCACCTCGGCGGCGCTGCCCGGGAAGGCGACGCCGTCGGTCACGCGGCCCAGCACGCCGAAGCGCAGGCGCAGCCAGTCGTGCATCGACTGGCCGAAGCTGGCGCGCAGGCGCGTCTCGGCGCGGGTGTCGACCAGCGGATGCCGCGGCAGGCGCGAGGGCTGCGCCTCGACCTGGGCCAGCGCCGCGGCCAGGGCCGCGTCGGGCACGGGCTGGGGCCGGCCGATGGCCTGTGCGAGGAAGGCATGCGCTTCCGGCTTGAGCGCTTCCTGGACGCGGGCGTCACCCCAGCCGTTCCAGCGTCGTTCGGTGGTCATCGTGGCTATACTCGTTTTTCCAGGTCGACAGGCGCCCCCGGAGCTCGACACAGACGGCCCCGGACGCTACGCCGCCATGGTGCGTCGAACGCGCCGTCGCGGCTTGTCTTTCGCCGACAGGCGAGTTGCCACAACATGCCAGTCCCGCCCGCGGCGACGCCGTTCCCGCCCTCCTCCGCGATCGACGCCGACGCGCCCTGCCCCATCCCGCCGGCAGCCGACGCGCGCGTGGCCATGGCCTACGCGCAGACGGCGGTCGCCACCGCGCAGTCGCTGGGCGTCACGCCCGCGCAGTTGTGCGCCCGGCTCGGGTGGGCCGAGGACATGCTGGACGCCTCGCGCGACAGCCTCACGGTCGCCGAGTACATCGCCCTGCTGGGCGCCGGCGACGCGCTGGCGGGCGACCCGGTGTTCGGCCTGCACACGGGCCTGCACGCGCGGCTGTCGACCTATCCGTTCTACGGCCTGGTCGTCTGCGCCTGCACGACGCTGCGCGGCGCCTTCGTGCAGACGCGCCGCTACGAAGGCCTGGCGCACGACCTGGGCCGCTCGCGGCTGGACGAGCGCGGCGGCATCGCCACCTACTACTGGGACACGCCCTGGCTGCCCGAGTGCACGCCGGCGCAGGCGCGCCACCTCGTCGACAGCGTGCTGGCCGGCATCCTTACCTTCGTCAGCTGGCTGGCGCACGAGCGCCTGCCGGTGCACGAGATCGGCCTGCCCTACCCGGAACCCGACGCCGCGATCCGCGCCGCCCATGCCCAGGTGTTCGGCCCCGCGGTCGTCTACGGCGTGCCGGCCGCCTACGGCCGCTTCGACGCCGCGCTGCTCGACCGCCCGGTGCCCAACGCCGACGGCAGCATGCTCAAGGTGCTGCAGCGCCACGCCGACGAGCTGCTGGCTGCCCGGCTGCGCGCGACGTCCGAGCCGCGCATCGTCACCGACGTCCGCCGCGAGGTCGCCGCCCAGCTCGCCAGCGACCGGGCGCGCGTCGACGACGTCGCCGCCGCGCTGTCGCTCAGCACCCGCACGCTGCAACGCAAGCTCGCCGACGCCGGCACCAACTTCCAGGCCGTGCACGACGCGGCCCGGCAGGCGCTCGCCGAGGAACTGCTGCGCGATTCGCAGCTGAACCTGACGGACGTGGCGTTCATGCTGGGGTATCGCGAGCAGAGCTCGTTCAACCGGGCATGCAGGGAGTGGTTCGGGGCGACGCCGGCGCGCACGCGGGAGCGCCTGCGCGGGGCGGCCGAGCGCTGACGCGATGTGGACGCAGGCGCGCGGCTCGCACGCGCGCAGTCGGACACCGCCTTCATGCTGCGCGCCGTCGTACACCGTCGTCATCCCGCACGCAGTCGGACACCGCCGTCATCCCGCGCGCCGGTTGGAAGCCCCGTCATCCTGCGCGCAGTCGCAGGATCCACGCATCACGACGCCCGTCGTCCGAAAGTCGGATCTGCGACTCCGCTTCGCTCGGCGCGAAATGACAACCGCTTCAAGCGGGCCGGTCACTCCGGTCGCTTGAGCTTCCTGCGCGCCGCCAGCGCCTTCTCGCGCGCATGGCATTGCTCGTAGTGATCATTGACCAGGCCCATCGCCTGCATGAACGCATAAACCGTGGTCGGCCCGACGAACGTCCATCCGCGCTTCTTCAGGTCCTTGGACATGGCCACGGCTTCCGCCGACGGACCCAGTGCCGTGCCGGGCAGCAGCTTCTCCGGACGCGTCGCGGGGTCGGCCTCGAAGCGCCAGGCGTAGGCGGCGAGCGAGCCGAACTCCTGACGAAGCTCCAGCACGCGCCGGGCGTTGTTGATGGTGGAGACGATCTTGCCGCGGTGGCGCACGATGCCGGGGTCGGCAACCAGGCGCTCGATGTCGGCGTCGTCGAAGCGCACGATCTTCTCCGCGTCGAAGTTGGCGAAGGCCTTGCGGAAGCCGGGCCGCTTGTTGAGGATGGTCAGCCAGCTCAGGCCGGCCTGGAAGCCCTCCAGGCAGATCTTCTCGAACAGGCGGCGCTCGTCGGTGACGGGAAAGCCCCACTCCTCGTCGTGGTAGCGGCGGTACTCGTCGCTGGCACGGCACCACTGGCAGCGCAGCACGCCGTCGTCGTGGGAGAAGAGGCCCGGTGGGAGTTCGGTGGCGGTGGTCATGGGGCCATTCTGCAGCGGCCGGGGCGAATCGCCGGGCAGCGAAGCGCGCGAACCAGGGGCGAGAAGGGCGGCGGCGGCATTTCGTCGGCGGAATCGCCCGTTCGGCGCGCGGCGCGGCGTCGGTCCGTCGCGCCAGCCTGCAGTTCGTCCGCCGGGGCTCGCGTGCCGTCGCACGCCCCTGGCAGGCAGCAGACGCGCTGCCTACAGTCCAACCATCGCATCAAGCAACACGACAAATCACGGAGCCGACCATGACCAAGACCCTCACCGCCCACGCCGCCCCCATCGCCCTGGCCGCCCTGCTGAGCACGCTCATGCTGTTCGCCACCAACGCGCTGGCCGGACACCAGTACCGCGTCGCGGTGGCGGCGCACGAGACGGCGCAGCCGTTCGCGTCCGCCGACGTGCAGCGGGTGGTGGTCGTCGCGCGCCGCGCCAACACCTGATTCCCCGGCCTCACCAGCCTGTTGGGCCCCGCGCTGCGGGGTCTTTTTTCATGGGTTCGCCGGCTGGCCGACGCGAAGTCCACGTCACGGGAACGTCACGCAGCGCGTCCACGATCGCAGGTCGAACCTTCCTGCGAACGTCCCATGAACTGGTACTGCGTCATCATCGCCGACGGCGAGCCGCGACAGCCGCGCGCCGTCGACTTCGTGCTGGCCCTGCGCTCGGCCTGGCGCGACGCCGGACGGCCGCGCGGCGCCGCGGCCTTCATCAACCGCGGCTCGGCCGCGCGCTTCACCTTCCTGCTGTCGCCCGAGGCGGCGACGCTCGCGCCGACCCTGCTGCGCCACTACGACGCGCTGGCCTGCGAGCAGGCGCCCAACCTGCGCCGCTACGCGCCGCTGCCGCTCTGAGCGCGCGCCGGGACGCGCCTGCGCGTGACGCGAGCCGGGGGGCGCCGCGTCAGCGCCCGCGTGCGACGCGGCTGCGCTCGCGCGCGAGGGGCGCGCACACGGGCGTCACGCGTCCGCCGGCGCCAGCGCCTCGTGCGCTTCGGCCGCGCTCGTCGCGCTCGCCTGCGCCGGCAGGCGCATCAACGCCTGGCCCATGCGGATGCGCGTGCCCGTGGCGATGCCGTCGAC
>DATCRO010000985.1:0-2536 GCA_036569025.1 Burkholderiaceae bacterium | reverse complement strand
TGACGCCGCCCGGCCGGCAGGCGCTGGCGCCGCTGCTGGCGGTCGACTGAAGCGGCGGCAGGAGCCGCTCGCGCCCGGCCATCCGCCGCTCGTCCCCTCCGCGCCGCCACCCGCGTCCCGCGCGCGGACAAGTGTTTGCGCAGGCGTGTAGCATCCGTGCCCATCACGGGGCGCCCGCCCCCGCACGGAGACCTTTCATGACGATCGCCGCCCGCCTGCAAGCCCTCGGAATCGAGCTTCCGCCGCTCGCCATCCCCGCCGCCGCCTACCTGCCGTTCGTGCAGACCGGCTCGCTCGTGTTCATCTCGGGCCACATCGCCAAGAAGGACGGCAAGCCCTGGGTCGGCCAGCTGGGCCTGACGATGACCACCGAGGAAGGCAAGGCCGCCGCGCGCGCCATCGCCATCGACCTGATGGGCACGCTGCAGGCCGCGGCCGGCGGCGACCTCGCCCGCGTCAAGCGCATCGTCAAGGTGATGAGCCTGGTCAACAGCACGCCCACGTTCACCGAGCAGCACCTGGTCACCAACGGCTGCTCCGAGCTGCTGGGCGAGGTCTTCGGCGACGCCGGCAAGCACGCGCGCAGCGCCTTCGGCGTGGCGCAGATCCCGATGGGCGCCTGCGTCGAGATCGAGCTGATCGCCGAGCTCGCGGCATGAGGATCGTCCTTCGCCTGCCGCAGGTGCTGGTCGCCGTCGGCCTCGTCTCGCTCGGCGCGGTGGGCGTGGCCGCGATCGCGCAGCACGTGTTCGACATGCAGCCCTGCCCGTGGTGCGTGCTGCAGCGCCTGATCTACATCGTGGTGGGCGTGCTGGCGCTGGTGGCCGCGGCGCTGCCCGGGCTCGGCCGGCGGCTGTTCATCGCGCTGGCGTTGCTGGGCACGCTCTGCGGCCTGGCCTCCGCGCTGTGGCAGCAGCTGCATGCGGTCAACGAGGCGTCGTGCGCCATGACGCTCGCCGATCGCATCATGACCAGGCTGCAGCTCGATGCCCTGGTGCCGCAGCTGTTCACCGCGTATGCCTCGTGCGCGGACGCGGCGGTGTCGGTGCTGGGCATCCCGTTCGCGGTCTGGAGCTGCCTGCTGTACGTGATCCTCGGGCTGCTGCTCGTGTGGACGCTGCGCGTGTCCCTCAAGTCGCGCTGACCCTGCGTGAACCCGGAAACGTACTACGCCGCGACCGCGGGCCGAGCGCCCGCGCGTGACGCGCTGCGCGGGCGCGTGGACGCGCACGTGTGCGTGGTCGGCGGCGGTTTCGCCGGCCTGGCCACCGCCATCGGCCTGATAGAGCGCGGGCAGCGCGACGTCGTGGTCGTCGAGGGCGAGACCGTCGGCCACGGCGCCTCGGGCCGCAACGGCGGCTTCGTGTTCGGCGGCTTCAGCCTCGACAACGCGCAACTGCTGGCCGACCAGGGCCGCGACGGGGCCCGCGCGATGTACGGTCTCACCCGCGACGCGGTGCACACCATCCGCCGCCGCATCGCGCAGTACGGCATCGCCTGCGACGCCGTCGAGGGCGGCGTCGTGCTGGCCAACTGGTTCGACGACGACGCGATCCTGCGCAAGCGCCAGGAGTTCATGGCGCGCGAGTACGACGTGCACTGGCAGTTGCTGTCGCACGACGAGCTGGGCGCCTTCACGACGTCGTCGCGCTACGCCGGCGGCCTGCTGGAGCCCGACGCGTTCCACTTCCATCCGCTGAAGTACGCGCGCGGCCTGGCCGCGGCCATCGAGCGCGAAGGCGGCCGCATCTACGAACGCTCGCCCGTGACGCGCATCGTGCCGCCGCGCACGCCCGGCGGCGGCTTCGAGGTGCACGCGGACGGCGGCGTCGTGCACGCGCGCCACGTCGTCATCTGCGGCGGCGGCTACCTGCGTGGCGTGTCGGCCGCGCTGGAGCGCGCGATGCTGCCGATCGCCACCTACGTGATGGCCACCGAGCCGCTCGAGGGCGCGCTCGCGCGCTCGATCCCCGGCAAGGCGGCGATCTACGACACGCGCTTCTCGTTCGACTACTACCGCGCCCTGCCCGACACCCGCATCCTGTGGGGCGGCCGCATCTCCATCATCGACCGCGGGGCAGAGCCCATCGCGAGGCTGCTCAAGCGCGACATGCTCAAGGTCTACCCCGAACTGGCCGACGTGAAGGTGGACTACGCCTGGGGCGGCCTCATGAGCTACGCACGCCACCAGATGCCGCAGATCGGCCGCCTGCCCGACGGCTGCTGGCATGCGCTGGGCTTCGGCGGCCACGGCGTCGGACCCACCACCGCCGCGGGCGAGCTGCTGGCCGACGCCATCGCCGCCGGCATCCCGATCCCGCGCGGCTTCGCCGATTACGGCCTGCAGCGCGTGTGGGGCAAGGCCGGCATGCTGGCGGCCCAGATGACCTACAACTGGGCCGAACTCAAGGACTGGATCAACGGCTGACCATCCGGCCCGCCCGCTTCACCAGCGGCGATCGTTGCCCGTCACCGGCGGACGCCGCTGGTCGAGCGCCACCAGCGTCACCGACATGTTGCCTTGCTGGCGGAAGAC
>DATCRO010000984.1:0-5067 GCA_036569025.1 Burkholderiaceae bacterium | reverse complement strand
GCCGTGCGGGGTCACCAGGCCACCTCCGTCCTGCGGACTCCGGTCAATTCGCCCTTCGGGCGGCCGTGCGGGCTCATGCCACATGCCCGCCCGCAAAAGCATAGCCCGCGTTGCGCAGCGTCTTGATGCAGTCCAGCGGCTCGAGCTTCCTGCGCAGCCGGCTCACGAGGATGTCGACGGCGCGCGTGTACAGGTCGGCGTCCTGGCCCCGCAGCCGGTTCAGGATCTCGTCGCGATGGAACACCTTCTGCGGCGCCTTGGCGAGCAGGGCCAGCAGCTCGAATTCGGTGCCCGTGAGCTCGACCGGCTCGCCCTGGCGCACGACCTGGCGCCGCTCGAGGTCGATCTCCAGGCCGTCGAAGACGAGCCGGCCCTGCGGGGCGGCGGCCGGCGCGCGGGCGCGGCGCAGGATGGTCTGGATGCGCGTGAGCAGCTCGCGCGGCTCGAACGGCTTGGGGATGTAGTCGTCGGCGCCGATCTCCAGGCCGACGATGCGGTCCATCACGTCGCCGCGCGCGGTCAGCATCACGATGGGGATGTCGGACTCGCGCCGGATCGTGCGGCACAGCTCGAAGCCGTCCATCTCGGGCAGCATCACGTCGAGGATGGCCGCGTCGTACGGCGCCGCGCGCAGCTTGGCCAGGCCCTCGCTGGGCGTGGTGGCGCTGTCGAGGTCGTAGTCGAAGCGGCGGAAATAGGTGGCGAGCGGCGCGGCGAGCAGCGCGTCGTCGTCGATCATCAGGAGGCGGCGCATGCGGCGATGGTAGGGCGGAAACGGCGGCGAGGCAGGACCTCGCGGCCGCTGCCTCGCGCGGATGGCGGCAGGGCGCGTTGACGCCTCGCCGGGAGGGCGTCAGCCGCCGGTCGCGCCCGAGGCGTCGCCGTGCATGCCGTGGGCACCGTGCGGGCCCTCGTGGCCGCCGAAGCCCATGCCCATCATGAAGAAGCCATGGTGGTGGGCGGCCAGCTCGCGCACCTGCGCCTGCTGGGTGGCGTTGAGGCTGTCGTAGAAGTCGCCGAACGCGTTGATCAGGCCCGGGGCGTCGGCCTGCATCTTGGCCACGTGCTGGTTGGCCAGCGCCTGCGCGCCGGCGCGGTCGAAGGTGCTGCCGGAGATCAGCGCGGCCATCTTCGCGTGCGGGTCGGTGCCGGCGGCCGGCGGCGCGTGGTCGGCGATCGCCAGGTCGGCCAGCGCCTTGAGCTTGGCGGACTGGTTGGCGTCCAGGTTGAGCTTCTTGCCGACGTGCTCGAGCATGTGCTGCTCGTGCTGGGCGATCTGCTCGGGCGTCGGCGGGCCGTGGTGAAAGCCGCTGCCTTGCGAGTACGCGGCGACGCTGCCCAGGAGGGCGGTGGAGACGGCCACACCCAGCAGGGTGCGCTTCAGCCAGGTCTTCTTCATGATCTTTCCTTGGGTTGGGTGACGTGGCGACCTCTCGTCGTTTCGCCACGTCCTCATTACGCCCCGTCGGAACCCGCGCATGCTTTCAACGCCGTATCGCCGTGTTTCGTTTTGTCTCGTGCGGCGGATTCCCAACGGTGACGCCATGCTGCCCCCATGCTGGCGCCCCGGGCAGAGCAAATCCCATGGTTCGGCCCGGATTTTCAAACGGGAAACATTAGACTGGCGAAAACGACGCGTTTCGCGCCGGGTCGACACAATCCCCGGCCGCCGAGAGAACGAACCGAAAGTGGCGACACAGTGAACAAGCGAGCGGGCACAGCCCCCACCATCATCGACGTGGCCCGTCACGCGGGGGTGTCGATCAAGACCGTCTCGCGCGTGATGAACAAGGAGCCCACGGTCCATGCGGACACGCGGGCCCGCGTGCAGGAGGCCGTCGCGGCGCTGAACTACCGGCCGCAGCTGTCCGCGCGCAGCCTCGCCGGCGCCAGGTCGTTCCTGATCGGCCTGCTGTACTACGACCCGAGCGCCGCGTTCGTGGCCGGCGTGCAGCAGGGCGCCACGCTCGGTTGCCGCGAGGCGGGCCGCCACCTGGTCGTCGAGTCGCTGCGCAAGGACGACGGCCACATGCACGCGCAGATCGAGGCCATGCTCGCCGCGCTGCGGCCCGACGGCATGATCCTGACGCCGCCGCTGTGCGACGATCCCGAGATCCTGGACGTGCTGCGCGCCAACCGCACGCCGTGCGTGCTCATCTCGCCCGGCACCGAGGGCCACGGCATGGCCGCCGTGCGCATGGACGATGCGCTGGCCGCCGAGGAGCTCACCAACCTGCTGATCAGCCTGGGCCACAAGGACATCGCGTTCATCGAGGGCAACCAGTCGGCCAGCGAGCGCCGGCGCGCGGGATACGAGCGCGCGCTCAAGGCGCACCGCATCCCCGTCGACCGCCACCTGATCATGCCGGGCAACTTCCAGTTCGAGGCCGGCGTCGCCGCGGCGCAGGCGCTGTTCGCCGGCGCGAAGCCGCCCACGGCCATCTTCGCGGCCAACGACGACATGGCGCTGGGCGCGCTCACCGCGGCGCAGCGCCTGGGCATCGCGGTGCCGCACGACGTCGCCATCGTCGGCTTCGACGATTCGCGCGCGGCCACGCTGGTCTGGCCCGAGCTGACGACGGTGCGCCAGCCGCTGGCCGGGATGGCGATGGCGGCGGTCGAGATGCTGCTGACCGGCGTGGCCAGGCCGGGCGACGCCGCGCCGGTGCGCGTGCTGCCGCACGAGGTGGTGGTGCGCGGGTCGACCGCCGCGCCCGCCAAGGGCCGCGCTTGAGCGTCCCGGCGCTGCGGCCGGCGTTCGCCGTGCCACGCGTTCACGCGACGCTGCCCAATCGATCGACCAGGAATTCCACCGCGACGCGCACCTTGGGGATCTGGTAGCGCGTCTGCAGGTACAGCAGGTAGATGCCCGCTTCGCCCCCGCGCCCCACCGACACCGGCCGGTCCAGCGTGACCTGGACGAGTTCGCCGCGATCGAGCGCGCTCCTGAGCCCCCACTCCGACAGGAGGACGATGCCGCGATGCCGGCAGGCCATGGCGATCAGGGCGGCCCCGTCGTTGCTGATGAAGGCCGGCGAGACGGGCACCTCGTGCCAGCCGTCCTCGTCCAGGCCCTGCCACCGGATGACCGCGTTGGGCCCGCGGTACATCAGCGCGCGGTGCCCTTGCAGGTCGGCCAGCGTGCGCGGCGTGCCCATGCGCGCGAGGTACCCGGGCGAGGCGGCGAGGACGAAGCGGTTCGGGTCGAGCTTGCGCGCCACCACGCGGTCCTGCGGCTCGCGGCCGCCGCGGATGGCGATGTCGATCTGGTCGCGGCCCAGGTCGACGAGCGCGTCGCTCAGGTGCACGTCCAGCACGATGTCGGGGAAGCGCTCGCTGAAGTCCTGCAGGGCGGGCATCAGCAGCAGCGCGCCGTAGCCGGGCATGGCGCTGATGCGCAGCGTGCCGCTCGGCGTGGCGCTGCTCTGGCCCACCAGTTCGTCGGCGTCAGCGAGCTGGGCCATGCCGGCGCGCACCTGCTCGAGGTAGCGCGCGCCGATCTCGGTCAGGCGCACGGTTCGGGTCGTGCGATGCAGGAGCTGCACACCCAGGTCGGCCTCCAGGTCGGTGATGCGGCGCGAGATGGACGAGGCCGGCACGCCGAAGGCGCGCGCGGACTTCGAGAAGCTCAGGGTGTCGGCCACCTTGACCAGGTATTGCAGCGCACGCAGCTTGTCCATGTCCCGGTGGCCACATTGTTGTCATTCAGGCAAAGGATTTTAGCGAATGCAACGTATTCCGCAAAACCGGGCGGCTCTCTACGATTCAGCCCATCGCAACACAAGACGCCGGCAACGGCACCCGGACACCATCATGACCAGCATGCTCAAAGCCCAGTACACGCAACGCGGCCCGGTGCCGCAGGACGTGATCGCCCCCGTTCCGTTCGACCGCCCCGTGCTGGCCGCCGGCCAGGCCCTGGTGGCCGTGCTGGCCGCGCCCATCAATCCGAGCGACGTGCTGATGCTGACCGGCCAGTACGGCATGCTCCCGCCGCTGCCCGCCGTGGGCGGCAGCGAAGGCGTGGGACGTGTCGTCGAACTCGGCCCGGACAGCCAGGGGCCGGGCGTCGGCCAGACCGTGCTGCTGCCGCCCGGCGCGGGCACGTGGGCCACGCACGTCGTGGTGCCGGCCAATCGCCTCATCCCGTTGCCGGCCGACGCCGACGTGCGCCAGCTGGCCATGCTGACGGTCAACCCGCCCACCGCCTCGCTGCTCCTGAGCGACTTCGCCGACCTGCAGCCCGGCGACTGGATCATCCAGAACGGCGCCAATTCGGGCGTGGGCAGCTACGTGGTGCAGCTGGCCAGGCTGCGCGGCTTCAAGACCGTGAACATCGTGCGTCGCGACTCCGCCGTCGCGGGCGTGTCCGCCCAGGGCGGCGACGTGGTGCTGGTGGACGGCGACGACCTGGCCGAACGCGTCAAGGCGGCCACCAGCGGCGCGGCCATCAAGCTGGGCATCGACGCCGTCGGCGGCAAGGCCACCATGCGCCTGGCGCAGACGCTGGCCGACGGCGCGAGCATCGTCAACTACGGCGCGCTGAGCGGCGAGCCGTGCATCGTGACGCCGCGCGAGCTGATCTTCAAGGACGTGACGCTCAAGGGCTTCTGGCTGGCGCGCTGGTTCCGCGTCGCCCCCCAGGCCCGGCAGTTCGCGCTGCTGACCGAGCTGGCGGGCCTGATCGCCGCGGGCAAGCTCAGCGCGCCCATCCAGGCGACCTACGACGTGTCGCAGATCAAGGAGGCGGTGGCAGCCGCGGCCGCCGGCGAGCGCCAGGGCAAGATCCTGATCACGCCCCGGCACTGACACGAGGTGTCAGCGGCCCGCCGCCGGGAGCAGCGTGCGCCACTCCGCTCCCGGCGCCGATTCGATCACCAGCGGTGGCCGCCCGTCGACCGCGGGTAGCTCCAGTCGGATCGCATGCAGCCACAACCGCGACGTGCCCAGCCACGCCGCGACCGCGCGGTTGTGCGCGCCCTTGCCGTGCGTGGTGTCGCCCACCAGCGGATGCGCGAGGTGCTTGAAGTGGCGGCGGATCTGGTGGCGCCGGCCGGTCAGCGGCTC
>DATCRO010000983.1:0-4087 GCA_036569025.1 Burkholderiaceae bacterium | reverse complement strand
CATCTCGGGCGCGGTGAGCGTGAGCAGGTTCGCCTTGTCGACGAGCAGTTCGGCCGCTGCCGCTTCGAAGCCCTTGCGTGCGTAGTTGCGGAAGCCGTCGGCGACGGGTTCGAGCACCTTGAACGAGTCGACGTCGGTCTGCGCCTGCGACGCATCCGCGCGGCCGGGCGCGAACGGCACCGTGATCGCCTGACCGGCCTTCCTGGCGGCGTCCTCGACGGCGGCGTTGCCCGCCAGCACGATCAGGTCGGCCAGCGAGACCTTCTTGCCGCCCTTCTGCGCGCCATTGAAGTCGCGCTGGATGCGTTCGAGCGATTCGAGCACCTTGGCCAGCTGCGCCGGCTGGTTGACGGCCCAGTCCTTCTGCGGCGCGAGGCGGATGCGCGCGCCGTTGGCGCCGCCGCGCTTGTCGCCGCCGCGGAAGGTCGAGGCCGAAGCCCAGGCCGTGCCCACCAGCTCCGCCGCGCTCAGGCCGGACGCCAGTACCGCCTGCTTCAGCGCGGCGACGTCGGCGTCATCGACGAGCGGATGGTCGACCGCGGGGATCGGGTCCTGCCAGATCAGCTCCTCCTTGGGCACCAGCTTGCCGAGGTAGCGGGCCCGCGGGCCCATGTCGCGGTGCGTCAGCTTGAACCAGGCGCGGGCGAACGCATCTGCGAACGCCGCGGGGTCGGCCATGAAGCGGCGCGAGATCTTCTCGTAGGCCGGGTCGGTGCGCAGCGCCATGTCGGCGGTGGTCATCATCGGCGCGTGGCGCTTCGAAGGGTCGTGCGCATCGGGCACCGTGCCGTCGCCGCTCGCGCCGACCGGCTTCCACTGGTGCGCGCCGGCCGGGCTCCTGGTGAGCTCCCATTCGTACTTGAACAGCGTCTCGAAGAAGCTCATGTCCCACTTGGTCGGCGTGGGCGTCCACGCGCCCTCGATCCCGCTGGTGATCGTGTGCAGGCCCTTGCCCGAGCCGAAGCTGTTGGCCCAGCCCAGGCCCTGCTCCTCGATGCTGGCGCCCTCGGGCTCCGCGCCGACGTTCGCGGCCGGCCCGGCGCCGTGCGCCTTGCCGAAGGTGTGGCCGCCGGCCACCAGGGCGACGGTCTCCTCGTCGTCCATCGCCATGCGCGCGAAGGTCTCGCGGATGTCGAAGCCGGACTTCACCGGGTCGGGGTTCCCGTTCGGACCTTCCGGATTCACGTAGATCAGGCCCATCTGCACCGCCGCCAGCGGATGCGCCAGCTCGCGGTTCGAGCCGTAGCGCTCGTCGCCCAGCCACTTCTTCTCCGGACCCCAGTACACCTCGAGGTGCGGCTCCCAGATGTCGGGGCGGCCGCCGGCGAAGCCGAAGGTCTTGAAGCCCATGGATTCGAGCGCGACGTTGCCGGTCAGGACGATGAGGTCGGCCCAGGACAGGTTCCGGCCGTACTTCTGCTTGATCGGCCACAACAGGCGCCGGGCCTTGTCCAGGTTGCCGTT
Source organism: Burkholderiaceae bacterium (assembly GCA_036569025.1). GTDB lineage: Bacteria > Pseudomonadota > Gammaproteobacteria > Burkholderiales > Burkholderiaceae_C > Scleromatobacter. The sequence goes on along the minus strand of DATCRO010000983.1, from coordinate 2,623 downwards.
GTCCGGCCAGCTGTTGAGCGGCGCGAAGCGCTGCGCGCCGGTGCCGGCGCCGCCGCGGCCGTCGGTGATGCGATAGGTGCCGGCCGCATGCCAGGCCATGCGGATGAACAGCGGGCCGTAGTGGCCGTAGTCGGCGGGCCACCAGTCCTGGGAGTCGGTCATGAGCGCGCGCAGGTCGGCGACCACTGCGTCGAGGTCGAGCTGCTTGAACGCCTCGGTGTAATCGAAGCCCTGGCCCATCGGGTCGGACTTGCTCGACTGCTGGTGCAGGATGTCGAGGTTGAGCTGGTTCGGCCACCAGTCGGCGTTCCTCGGGGCGCTCGCGACGGCGTGCTGGCTGACATCGTGCGGGAACGGGCACTTCGCTTGGTCGGACATGCTGGATCTCCTTGAATCGTGTGATCGGGAAGGCGCGGCGGCCGAGGTCGCGTCGCGTCATGCCTGGACTGTCTCCGCTGCGAGTAAATTGAGCAAATCAATAAATATTAATGGACCGATAGTTTTTACGGTTCGTATCCTGCCCGGCCATTGCCTTGTCCCGGTGAGACATTCATGCCGCCCTGGTCGAGCAAGGAGTCGCGGGGCGGCCTCGATTGCCTAGACTCCCGAACCGTCGTCGCCACCCGGAGTCTCCCGTGTCCGCCAAGTCCCGCCTGTCCACCTGGATTGCCGCGCTCGCCGTCATCGCCATCGCAGCCCCGGCCGCCACCTTCGCGGCCGATGCGGCCGTCGCCCCCCGGACGGCCGCGGCGTCGTCCAGCCGCCTCGACGAGATCCTGGCGCGCGGCACGCTGCGCGTGGGCAGCACCGGCGACTACAAGCCGTTCACCTACCGCGTGGCCGGCGGCGACCGCTTCATCGGCCTGGACATCGCGCTGGCCGAGGACCTGGCGCGCTCGCTGGGCGTCAGGATGCAGGTCGTGCCCACCACCTGGAGCGCGCTCATGGGCGACCTGGCCGACGACCGCTTCGACATCGCCGTGGGCGGCGTGTCCGTCTCGCTGGAACGCCAGAAGAAGGCGTTCTTCTCGCTGCCGACGATGCGCGACGGCAAGACGCCGATCGCGCGCTGCGACGATGCCCGCAAGTACCAGACGCTGGCCGACATCGACCGCCCCGAGGTGCGGCTGATCGTCAACCCGGGCGGCACCAACGAGCGCTTCGCGCGCGCGCACGCGCCGCACGCGACCCTCACGGTCCATCCCGACAACGTCACCATCTTCGACCGCATCCTGGCAGGCGAGGCCGACGTGATGATCACCGACGCCATCGAGGCGCGGCTCCAGCAGCGCCTGCATCCGAAACTGTGCGCGATCCACCCGGACACGCCGTTCGACTTCTCCGAGAAGGCCTTCCTGCTGCCACGCGACCTCGCGCTCAAGGCCTACGTCGACCAGTGGCTGCACCAGGCCATCGAGAGCGGCACGTACGCGCGGCTCAACGAGGAGTGGCTCGCGTACCCATGGGGCATCGAGTCGCTGCGCACGCTGATCGACGCCCGCCTGCTGCTGGCCACCGACGTGGCGCAGTACAAGTGGAACCACCACCTGCCCATCGAGGACCCGGCGCGCGAGACGCAGGTGATCGACGCGCTCGGCAAGCGCGCCGACGCCCTGGGCGTGCCCCAGCCATGGGCCGAGAAGTTCTTCCGCGCGCAGATCGAGGCGTCCAAGACGGCGCAGAACGAGCTGTTCCAGGGCTGGGACGTGTTCCGCCGCGGCGAGTTCTCCGGCGCCCCCGACCTCGCCTCGGTCACGCGCCCCAAGCTCGACAAGCTCACCGACGAGCTGCTGCACGCGATCGCCGAGAACTGGACGGTGCTGGCCGACCCGAAGCGGCGCGACGACGTCGCCCGCGCCATGCACCCGATGCAGGCCGAGGATCTCAGCGCGAAGGCCGTCGCCCAGGCGATCGCGCCGCTGGCGCCCTGAACGGGCGAAGAAAAAGGCAGCCGAGGCTGCCTTTTCCATCAGGCCGGCGCCGTGCGGCGCCGGTGAATCGTCGGCTTACTGCTGGCGCGAGCGACGCTTGGCCATGAAGCCCATCAGGCCCAGGCCGGCGGCCAGGAGCGCCATGTTGGCGGGTTCCGGCACCGACGGCAGCGGCGTGCCGGGGGCGTTGGCCTGGATGGCCAGGTCATAGTCGGCGCCCAGGACGCCCGTGGCCGAGCCCATCACTTCGAAGTAGTAGTTGCCGGCGGCCAGGTTGGTGTACGTCGTCGTGACGGCGTCACCGCCGGCGAACGAGAACGTCGAACCCACCATGGTGCCCGCGGTCGCGGCGGTGCCGTCCGAGGTACCGGTGTACAGCGTGAAGGTCGCCGGGTTCATCGACACGTCCAGCGACTCGAACTCCTTGGCGTACGTCCAGAGGTCGGACACGTCGGCGATGTTGAAGTTGTAGACGTAGTCGATGTCCTGCGTCGCGTCGAAGTTGCCGTGCACGGCCGCGCCGGTCGGGCCGACCGTCGGGTTGGCCGACATGGTCAGGTCAGGCAGCGTGGTGAACTGTCCGACCGTGGCAGCGGAGGCGGTGCCACCGGCGAAAGCCAGGGCAATCAGGACGAGGGTGGTGTTCAGTTTCATAAAAATCTTCTCCTAGCGGTGAGGGGGATAAGGCCGAG
>DATCRO010000982.1:0-3336 GCA_036569025.1 Burkholderiaceae bacterium | reverse complement strand
GGGCGACGCCACGCCCGCTCTGTTCGGCGTGCTGGCCGGATGCATCGAATCGCGCTTCTCCAATGCGCAGGGGCAGACATCGGTGGTGGAGAACGTCGAGGCCGGACGCACCTTCGGACTCGCGTCGTTCGTGACGGGCCTGCCTTCCACCTACGAGGCGCTCGCGCGGGAGCCCACGCGGCTGCTGGTGATCGGCCCGCCGGCCTATGCGTGGCTCATGGACGAGGTGCCCGGCTTCGCGCGGGCGCTGATGCGCGAGTTCGCGCGCCGCTACGACGGCACGCTGAAGCTGCTGGAGGCCGCGCGCCACCGCGGCGCCGAGGAGCGGCTGTGCCTGGCGCTGCAGCACCTGCGCCGCGAGGGTCGCGCCACGCCGGTGGGCGCCGGCCCGTGGACGATGCAGCTCACGCAATCGGAACTGGCCACGCGGGCCAACGTGTCGCGCCAGACGGCCAACGAATGGCTGGCGCACTGGGCCGCGCGCGGGTGGGTGGCGCGGCGCTACCGGGCGCTGGAGATCGCGCGCTGGCCGACGCCCGCGGACGCCTGACTCAGGCCGCGAGCGCGGCCTCGATGTCCGCGCGCAGCTTGTCCGGCTCGTCGTTCGGCGCGAAGCGCTTGACGACGTGGCCGTCCTTGCCGACCAGGAACTTGGTGAAGTTCCACTTGATCGCCTCGGTGCCCAGCACGCCGGGCTTCTCCGACTTCAGCCACTTCCACAGCGGATGCGCCTTGGCGCCGTTGACGTCCACCTTCTCCATCATCGGGAAGCTGACGCCGTAGTTGAGCTGGCAGAAGCTCTCGATCTCGGCGTTCGCGCCGGGGTCCTGGTGGCCGAACTGGTTGCACGGGAAGCCGACGACGACCAGGCCGCGATCCTTGTAGTCGGAGGCCAGCTGCTCCAGGCCCGCGAATTGCGGAGTGAAGCCGCACTTGCTGGCGGTGTTGACGATCAGGAAGACCTTGCCGCGCTGCGAGCCGAAGTCGGCCGGCTTGCCCTGGATGGAATTCGCGGAAAAGTCGTAAAGCGTCTTGGCGGCCATGGGCTCTCCTGGAAGCTGAGGATCGGGATGGTAGATCGGCGCGCGCCGCCGCGGCACGCGCGTGAACGCGAAACAACAGCGGATTCAGCGCTTCTCGAGGATGCTGGCCAGCGTGGCAGCCAGGATCAGCGCACCGCCCGCCAGCACGCTGGCGTGCAGCGTGGCGCCGCCCCACCAGACGGAGGTCAGCGCGGCGAACAGCACCTCGCACGGCATCACCACCGCAGTGGCCGCGGCCGACAGCCGCGCAGCCCCGTACTGCAGGCACAGGTTGGAGGCCATGAACGCGAGCGACAGGCCGAGCGCGGGCAGCACCCAGGCGGCCGACGCCACCGGCCACTGCACGCCCGCCGACGCCGCGGCCGACAGGGCCGTCGCCGTGGCCCCGGCCACCACCGCGCCGCCCAGGAACATCGCCAGCGCGCGCCCTTCCTCGGGCTGCGCCGCCTCGCGCTTGAGCATCACGTTGTTCAGCGCGAACGCGAAGCCACCCAGCAGCGCCAGCACGTCGGGCAGCAGTCCGGCATGGCCGCCGCCGCCGCCAGGCGCGCCACCCTGCGACAGCACGAGGGCCGCGCCGGCCAGCGCCATCGCCACGCGCGCGATCGCGCTCGGCGTCAGCGTCTCCTTGAGGATGACGCGCGCCAGCAGCAGCGACCACAGCGGCATCAGGTAGAACAGCAGCACCACGCGCACGACGTCGCCGATGCTCACCGACCAGTTGAACGTGGCGTTGGTGACCCCCGAGCCGACGAAGATGAGCCACAGCGCCGGATGCTGCGCGAACTGGCGCAGCGCGGACGGCCGCCAGGCCAGGATGGCCAGCGCCGACAGCACGTAGATGACGACCGTGGCCCACAGCGGATGCAGGCCCATCGCCTGGAGCTGGCGGAACGGCCACCACGACACGCCCCAGGTGAAGGCGTTGGCCAGCAGCGCGAGCACCGGGCCCGCGGAGCCACGCCGCGGGTGGATCGACGTCATGGTGCGATCGCGCGGCTCAGTGGTTGTCGGAGCGCGCGATCGCGAGCAGGCCCTCGACCTCCTCGCGGTGCTCGACGAGGTTGCGCTTGTGCCAGCGCCAGATCAGCCAGCTGGCGAAGGCCACCAGCCCGCCGAAGACGGCGATCGAGACGAACACCGACAGGCCGCCGCGCGTCAGCGCCGAATAGAACGCGCCCAGGCCCAGGATGGCGGCCTGCTCGTTGAAGTTCTGCACCGCGATCGAACGGCCCGAGCCCATCAGGTTGTGGCCGCGGTGCTGCAGCAGCGCGTTCATCGGCACGACCATGAAGCCGCCGATCGCGCCCAGCACGATCAGGAACGGCCCGGCGACCCACACGCTGTGCATGCCGTTGATGGCGATGACGGCCGCACCGAGCGCGGCGCCCAGCAGGATCACGTTGGTGGCGCTCACCAGGCGCACCGTGATGGAGGCGACCACCGCGCCGGCGGCGGTGCCCAGCCCCACCAGCAGCAGCAGCACGGTGGCGCGCGGCGTGTCGTAGGCGAGCGCCGCGCCCGCCCAGGCGAGCACCAGGTAGCGCAGGTTGGCCGACGCGCCCCAGAACAGCGTCGTGGTCGCCAGCGAGATCTGGCCCAGCTTGTCGTCCCACAGGCGCGCGTTGCACTGGCTGAAGTCGCGCACCAGCTCGGCGACGCGGCCCGTGAACGGCTCCAGCACGGCGTCGGTGCGCGGGATGCGCAGGTTGAACGCCGCGGCGATCACGTACAGCAGCACCATGAACGCCACGGTGGCCTGCGCCGGCGTGCGCACGCCGAAGTCGATGAAGGGGACGTGCACCGACAGCAGGTAGGGCGACAGCCGCGGCCCGATCAGCTGGCCGCCCAGGCCCACGCCCAGGATGATGGACAGGATGGTCAGGCCCTCGATCCAGCCGTTGGCCTTGACCATCTGCGAGGTGGGCAGCAGCTCGGTGAGGATGCCGTACTTGGCGGGCGAGTACGCCGCCGCGCCCAGGCCGACGAACGCGTACGCGATCAGCGGGTGGCTGCCGTAAAGCATCATGAGGCACGCGACCACCTTCAGCGCGTTGCCGTAGAACATCACCCGGCCCTTGGGCACCGCGTCGGAGAACGCGCCGAGAAAGGGCGCCAGGACGACGTAGAACAGCGCGAACATGGGCACGAGCGCCGTCCGCTGCCACGCCGGCGCGCCCGCAGTCCTCAGCATCTCGACGGCGGCAACGAACAATGCGTTGTCCGCCAGCGAGCTGAAGAACTGCGCCGACATGATGGTGTAGAAACCTCTTTTCATTCGTACGGCATCGTC
>DATCRO010000981.1:0-4518 GCA_036569025.1 Burkholderiaceae bacterium | reverse complement strand
CGGAGCGGCTGTGCGGGGGTGGTGTCCTGCGTGGTGGCCGGTCATTCGGTCGGCTCTCCGTTCGGGTCGGTGTCGGCGGCGTCGGCCTCGAATGCGAACTCAAGGCCGGTCGGCAGGTTGAAGCTGGGTTCGGCGGCGATGATCTCGGCGTCGGCAGCCATGTCGGCCGCGAAGTCGGCGCGCATCTGCTCGGCGCTGACCAGGCCGTCCGTGACACGGCCCGCCCAAGTGAGACCGATGTCGTCGGGCAGGACGCGGTACGCCTTGAGCACCTGCACGCGTATGGCGCTTTCGGGCGTTCCGTCCGGTCGCAGCGCGTTGATCAGCAGTTCGCGCCGGTGCTTGCGCATGCGCGGCAGACCGCGCGGGGCGGACTTGCGGGGAAGACCCGGCCGGATGGCGGCGCGGCTGGGCAGCGTGATGAGGCGCTGGCGCTGCGGCTGGTCGCGCATGAATTCGTCCCAGCGCTCTTGCCATTCGGCGACCCGCTCGTCGTCCCAGTCGGCCGGGCATGTGAACGCGGCCGGGGCTGTCTCGGCGAGCGCCCGCTGAACGCTCCACTCGCCGCTGGTGACCTTGGCGCGCACGTCGGCGTAGGCGTCGCGTAGCAGCGCCGTGGTGCGGGCTTCGCGGGCGCGTGCGGCCATCCGGTCGGTGCGCAGACGGCGGGTCATCCGCAGGCGCAGTTCGTCTCGGGGAGACCGCAGCCGTCGGCGGTGGCGATGCCCTCGTCCTCGGGCGCGATGGGCGGCTGCGGCCCGCAGACCACGCCCGGCCCGGAGGGAATGAGCCACATCGCGCCGTGGCCGCAGGGCGGCGGCAGGAGTTCGCGCCGTGCAGCCACGGCGGCTAGGTCGGTGAAGCTCGCGGCGTCGGTCACGCCGACGTCCGACGCGCGGGCGGCGCTCGTCCGCTCGTCGGTGCCCTGGGCGAATACACCCGCAGCCGCATCGGGGAAGTTGGATGCCCAGCAGTCGCGGCATAGCGCCCCTAGCGAGGTCGCGTAGATCCCGGCGCGGTCCGGGTGCCACGGGCATGCGAGATGGTGCCCGAAGCCCTCATCGGTCCGCAGGGGATGGCGCGGCCGGGGTTTGACGTCACCAGAGCCCTTCTGCGGGCCTAACTCGCCCTCGAACGGCAGGTGACTCGCTGAACCACCTCCCAGGCGCTCAGCGTGCCACTGTGAGGCGTCCTGCGCGGCCTGGAGTCCGGCGGCCGGATCCGGTCCCGGCTCGATCTCGATGCCCGGCGGCACGACGATGCACGGGTATCCGTCGAAGGCCACCGCCAGGTGCTCGGCGATCCGTTCCATCTGCTCGGGAGTTGCCCAGTCATCGCGCTTGAGCCGGGCGAGCACCTTGTCGCCGTCGGCGAAGACCAGGCGCGTGAACGTGGCCACGTCCGTAAGGGTGCGCAGCCGCTCCAGTTCGGAAGCGTCGCCCCAGTCGATCGTGACGTTCGCCCTCGGGATCAGCTCGCTGATGATGCGGCAGGCCTCGTCACGCTGGTCCTCGTCGAGCCCCGCGAACCGCTCGTCTTCGGCGGTCATCTCGTTGATGGACATGAACTCCACGTCGCGGGCGTGTTCGAGGATGATCTCGGCGGCGACGGCTTCGAGGACGTCGGGGTGCGGCAGGTCGGTCATCGGGTCAGTCCTTCGTCTCGGTGGTGTCGGCGGCTAGGCGGCCGAGTTCGGTGAGCATCGGGCGCGCTTCGGCGGCGTCGAGCCACCCGCGCAGCCGCATCAGGTTGATGTCGGGGCCGAACGCCAGGTAGGTGCCGTCCACGGAGTCGCAGCCGAAGCTGCGCGCGATGGTCAGGCGTTTGCGGGAGTTGACCCGCCCCATGTGCACCCACTTGCCGCGCTCGTGCGCCTCCCAGGTCAGGTGCAGTGCGACCTCGCCGGTCTTCCACTCGGGCGCGCCGGGGTAGTCGGGGCCGCCGGCCAGGAACAGCACGTCCAGGTCGTCCCACGGCACGCCGAGCAGGTCGCAGCCGTTCTGTGCGGCGAACGCGGCGGGAATGCCGAGGTCACGGATCTTCGCGAGCCAGGGCAGGGACTCGGCCAGGGTGCCCGCGGCGGAGAACGGGACGTCGGGGGCGACGGCGAACCGGCAGAACGCAGCGCCGTAGCGGTCCACTTGGCCGGCCAGCCACTCGTACCAGGCGCCGTGGCCGAGCCAGTCCCCGCGCGGGCCGTCTTTGGCGAAGCGGCCGTTGTCCGCACCCCAGGGCACCTCGGGGGGCAGCACGTTGCCCTGATAAGGGCCGGTCATGCAGTCCAGCAGCCCGGCGCGCATCGCGTCACGCACCGCTGGACTCGACGGCGTTCCCATGTACCGCACCACGGCGCACCCCCCGCGCCAGCGTCACGGCCGCGACCGGCAGCCACACGGCCCACGTCTTGCCGACCAGTTGCCCGGCCACGCCGGGCACGGTGACGGGGAACCCGGCGATGGCGAGGAACAGCAGGGAGTCGAGAATCGCGCCGAGCAGGCTCGCGGGCAGCACGGCCCGGGCCCAGCCGCGACGGCGCAGCGGAGTGTACAGGGCGGTGTCGACTAGTTCGCTGACGCCGAACGCGACCCCGGAGGCGAGCGCAAGCGCGGGCGACGTGAGGGCCGACAGGGCGGCTCCCGTGGCGATGGCCAGCACGACGAACCTGCGGCCGAGACCGTCCTGCACGAGGTTGCGCAGCATGAGTGCGGCGCCGGCGCAGTAGGTGCCCGCGGTGGCGGTCAGTCCGAAGCCGACCGGGATCAGGCCGTGGTGCGCGGTGAGGTAGTTCGCGGCGACGATGGCGGCGGCGTAGCCGGTCAGGGCGAGAGGGGCGTAGCGCTTCATTCGGTCTCTCCGGGGGTTAGGCGGTACACGGTCAGGCGGATGCGCGGCGGTCCGTCGCCGCGCACGATCCGGGCGTCCAGGCACGTGACCTGCGCGTCATCCCGGTAAGCGACCCCGTTGGCCCCGTCGAGCAGCGCCTTGGCGAGGTTGTCGACGTCGGCGCGCTGCCCGTCAGTCAGGTGGAAAACGGCGGTCACGCCGAGCTCGCCGCTCCCGGCGCACGGCACGCGGGCTTGGCGCAGCAGCCAGCCGATGCGCTGCTCGTAGGCGCGGGTCGCGGCCGGGGTGTACGCACGGCCGGTCTGCGTGTTCACGCGGGGGCGGCCCTTGGGGATGGGGGCGACGTCGAGCGTGAGGTCGATGAGGACTTCGGGCGGCGCCGTGGTGGCGTTCACCGCGCACCCCCGTCCGCCGCCCGCTGGGCGATGGCTCGTAGCGCGGCGTTGTGCTGCGCGGCGATCCGGTGCAGCTCCCACGCGCCGATCCAGCCGCAGCGGGTCGCGGTGGCCACCAGGTGCGCGGTGTTGTCGGTGCCGGTTTTGGCGCGTAGCCGGGCGGTGCGGGTGCTGACGACGGTGGGTGCGACGCCGAGCCTGCGGCCGATCTGTTTGCCGGTCATGCCGTCGGCGAGCATGCGGATCAGGTCGCGGTCGGCGTCGGTGAGCAGCGTCGAACCGGGACGCGGGAGGGTGAGCGCGGTCATCGGGTGCTCCAGGGCGGCGAGATGGCGGCCACGGGCCTCTGCGTCAGTTCGGCGGTGCCCAGCTCGGCGCCTGTCGCCTGCTGGTCGCTGCGTTCGGCTGCGGCTTGGAGGATCGCGGCGAGTTGGGCGCGGATCGGCGAGGTGTTCGGGCGCATGTGGCCGCGTTCGCCGGCGGCTTCCCAGTAGCCGGGTATGTAGCCGCTCCACTGCTGCGGGTCCTTGAGGCCGAGCGGGGGGTCGCACAGGTGCTTGGCGAGGTCGGGGAAGCGCAGGACCATGGCGCGCTGGTAGCGGTTGCGTACGGCGGCTTGGCGGGCGGCCAGGCGCCACGCGGGGGCGTCGAGCAGGGCGTCGGCGGTGGTCATGCTGCTCGCCGCCGGTCGGCGCCCTTGAGCACGATCAGGTGGCCTCGGCACATCTCGGTCAGGCGTGAGGCGGTGCGTTCGCCGAGCCGGGCGGCCAGTTCGTCGGGGGTGGAGACGTTGGTGGCGAAGATGCTCGGCAGGCAGGCGTTGTACCGGTGGTCGATGATCCGGTACAGCACTTCCTCGACCCACTCGCTGGACTTGGCGGCGCCGAGGTCGTCGAGCAGCAGCAGCGAGGCGTTCAGGTACCGGTTGAGGGTGGCTTCGGTGTCGCGGCCGGGGGCGGGGCGCAGGTCGCCGAGCAGGGCGGCGGCGGAGGTGGCGAGCCAGTCCGCGTGGCGTGCGGATTCGCAGTGCAGGCGTAGGGCGGCGTAGGCGGCGTGGGTTTTGCCGGTGCCGGTGGGGCCGATCAGCAGCAGGGACGTGGTGTCGTCGGGGGCTGCTAGGACGCTGTAGACCCATTCGTGGATGTCGCGGCGGTCGGTTGTGGCGGTGGCGTAGCGGCGGGGGATGTGGTCGTTGGCGTAGGTGCGGTTGCGGGCGCGCCACCAGGCGCGGGATTGGGGGGTGTCCTGGTCGCCTTCGTCCCAGACGACTTGGCGGGTG
>DATCRO010000980.1:0-12061 GCA_036569025.1 Burkholderiaceae bacterium | reverse complement strand
GGTGGTCGAATCGTCGGCCACCGTCGACGTCGACCCGCATCGCGTCGACATCGTGCTGCCCGAGGACTTCGTGATGCCGCCGGGCGGCGTGCACATCCGCTGGCCCGATCCGCCGCTGGAGCAGGAAGCGCGGCTGATGGACTTCAAGTGGTACGCCGCACTCGCCTACGTACGCGCCAACAAGCTCAACCACAACGTCGTGTCCACGCCGGACGACCGCTTCGGCCTGATCGCCAGCGGCAAGGCCTTCAACGACCTGCGCCAGGCGCTGGCCGACCTGGGCCTGGACGACGACACCTGCCGCTCGCTGGGCATCCGCATCCACAAGGTCAACGTCGTGTGGCCGCTGGAAGCCACGATCACGCGCGACTTCGCCCGGGGCCTCAAGGAGATCCTGGTCGTCGAGGAAAAGCGCCAGATGATCGAGTACCAGCTCAAGGAACAGCTGTACAACTGGCGCAACGACGTGCGCCCGACGGTGCTGGGCAAGTTCGACGAGCAGGAAGGCGACCTGTCCGGCGGCGAGTGGTCGAACCCGAACCCGGGCGACAACTGGCTGCTGCGCCCCAAGGCCGACCTGACGCCGGCGATCATCGCCAAGGCCGTGGCCAGGCGCCTGAAGAAGCTGGGCGTGCCGGCCGACATCGTGCGCCGCATGGACGAGCGCATCGCCGTCATCGAGGCCAAGGACCGCGCGCTGGCCGCGCTCAAGGCCGGGTCGTCCAGCGGCGTGGGCGACCGCACGCCGTGGTTCTGCTCGGGCTGCCCGCACAACACGTCGACCAAGGTGCCCGAGGGCTCGCGCGCGGTCGCGGGCATCGGCTGCCACTACATGGTCAACTGGATGGACCGCTCGACGTCCACCTTCACGCAGATGGGCGGGGAAGGCGTGCCCTGGGTCGGCCAGGCGCCGTTCACCACCGAGAAGCACATCTTCGCCAACCTGGGCGACGGCACCTACTACCACTCGGGCCTGCTGGCGATCCGGCAGTCGCTGTCGTCCAACGTCAACATCACCTACAAGATCCTGTTCAACGGCGCCGTCGCGATGACGGGCGGCCAGCCGGTCGACGGCCAGATCGACGTGGCGTCGACCACGCGCGAGCTGGAGGCCGAGGGCGTCAGGCGCATCGTGGTCGTCAGCGACGAGCCCGAGCGCTACAACTCGGGCGTGCGGCTCGCCGACGGCGTCACCGTGCATCATCGCGACCAGCTCGACGCGATCCAGCGCGAGCTGCGTGAGGTGCCCGGCGTCACGGTCATCCTCTACGACCAGACCTGCGCGACCGAGAAGCGCCGCCGACGCAAGCGCGGCACGTTGGCCGCCAACCCGCGCCGCGTCGTCATCAACGAGGCGGTGTGCGAGGGCTGCGGCGACTGCTCGGTGCAGAGCAACTGCCTGTCGGTCGAGCCGCTGGAGACCGAGTTCGGCCGCAAGCGCCGCATCAACCAGAACACGTGCAACCAGGACTTCTCCTGCGTCAACGGCTTCTGCCCCAGCTTCGTCTCCGTGGAAGGCACGCTCAAGAAGCCGAAGCCGGCCAAGGCCAAGGACGCGCCGGCGCTGCCGGAGATTCCGCTGCCGACGCTGCCTGCCGCGAGCACCGCGTGGGGCATCGTCGTCGCCGGCATCGGCGGCACCGGCGTCATCACCATCGGCCAGCTGCTGGGCATGGCGGCGCATCTGGAGGGCAAGGGCGTGGTCACGCAGGACGCGGCCGGCCTCGCGCAGAAGGGCGGCGCGACGTGGAGCCACATCCAGATCGCCGACACGCAGGACGCCATCCTCACGACCAAGGTCGACGCCGCCAAGGCCGACCTCGTGATCGGTTGCGAGGCGATCGTCGCCGCCAACCCGGTCACGCTGGGCGTGATGCGCGAAGGCCGCACCTACGTCGCGCTGAACACGCACCGCTCGCCCACCGCGAGCTTCGTCAACGATCCCGACTGGCAGTTCCCGGGCGGCAAGTGCGAGACGGCCATCGAGGCCGCGGTCGGCAAGGACCTGCTGGGCGCGTTCGACGCCGACACCGTGGCCACCAGGCTGCTGGGCGACTCGATCTTCACCAATCCGCTGATGCTGGGCTACGCGTGGCAACAGGGCCGCGTGCCGCTGAGCCACGCCGCGCTGATGCGCTCGATCGAGCTCAACGGCGTGCAGGTCGAGAAGAACAAGCAGGCCTTCGAATGGGGCCGCCGCTGCGCGCACGACCTCGCGTCCGTGCAGGCGCAGTTCGCCGCGGCGCAGGTCCTCTCGTTCGTCAAGAAGCCGTCGCTGGTGGAGACCGTGCAGCGCCGCGTGGACTTCCTCACCGGCTACCAGGACGCGGACTACGCCGCGCTGTACGCGACGATCGTCGACCGCGTGAAGGCCGCCGAGGCGCCGCTGGCCAGCACGCGGCTGTCCGAGACCGTCGCGCGCAACCTGTTCAAGCTGATGGCCTACAAGGACGAGTACGAGGTCGCGCGCCTGCACACCGACCCGGCGTTCCTGGCCAAGCTGTCCGACCAGTTCGAGGACGGCTTCAGGCTGAAGTACCACCTCGCGCCCCCTCTGCTCGCCGCCAAGGACGGGAAGGGTCACCTGGTCAAGAAGACCTACGGCGGCTGGATGCAGCGCGCGTTCGGCGTGCTCGCGAAGTTCAAGGGCCTGCGCGGCACCGCGTTCGACGTGTTCGGCTACACCGCCGAGCGCCGCACCGAGCGCGCGCTGATCGCCGAGTACCGGGAACTGATCGACGAGCTGCTGGGCGCGCTGACGGTCGACCGCCTGGCCGACGCCGTGGCGCTGGCCGCGCTGCCCGACGAGATCCGCGGCTACGGCCATGTGAAGGAGCGCAACCTCGAGAAGGTGCGCGCCAAGTGGGCCGGCCAGTTGGCCGCGTGGCGCGCGAACGAGCGGGCCGAGGCGGCCTGAACGCGGCGCCGACGGGCCGGGGGCACGCCCGCGCTGCGCGCGCGTCGCGCCCGGGCCGTCGCGCTCACCAACGATCCGAGCGCATCAGCGGGTCCCAGGCGCCGTCGTGCAACTGGTAGACCGCGACGGCGGCGTAGCGCTGCTCGCCATCGGCGCCGAAGCGCATCGAGTTGGTCATCGGACAGTTGCCGTCGAAATCCTTCAACGTCTTCAGCAGCGCCGCCTTGTCGACGCTCCTGTTGCGGGCCAGCGCATCGGCGACCACGTACACCGCGTCGTAGGCGTAGTGCGCGCCGTAGACCGGATCGGCCTTGAATTTCGCCCGAAAGTTCTTGAGAAAGAGCTTCCCGCCCGGGAACTCCCTCGGCTCGACGATCGACGACGTCGCGTAGACGGCCTTGATCGGGATCGCCTTGCGCGCCAGCTTGTCCGTCTTGATCGTGTCGCCGCCGACAATGATCATCTGCGTCAGCCCGGCCCTGGCGAGCTGCGCCATCAGCGCGTCGACCTGGAAATCGCTGAGCGTGGTCACGATCAGGTCCGACTTGTCGGCAGCCAACGCGGCCACCAGCGTGCCGAAATCGACGGTCCTGTCATCGAGGGTCCGGCGTACGCCGACATGGCCGCCCCTGCCCTCGATCACCTTGGCGGCCGCCTCCGCCAGGCCTTGGCCGTACGGTGTGCCGTCGTCGACGACGGCATAGCGGGACGCACCCGGGATCTGCGCGGCATAGGCGCCGAGCGCCTTGGACTGCAGGTCGTCGCTGGCAACCAGCCGCAACGTCGTCGGCAGGCCCAGCCGCGTGAACTCGGGCTTGGTGGAGATCGCGAGCTGCGGAATGCCTGCAGCCGCGTAGATCGGCGCTGCATGGATGCTGACACCGGAGTTCAGGTCGGCGATCGCCACCTCGACGTCCTCGTCCACCAGCTTGCGCGCAGCCGCGTCGCCGGCCTCGTTGGCGCCCTTGTCGTCGGCCGTGACCAGCGCGAGCCGCACGCGTTTGCCGCCCACGTCCACGCCATTGGCCGCGTTGATCTCGTCGATGGCCATCTGGGCGCCGTTGACCATGTCCTGCCCCAGCGGCGCGAGCCCGTTCGACAGCGGCTGGGCCACGCCGATCTTGACCACGTCCGGGACGCGGCCGCATCCGGCCGCGGCGAGAAGGCCGCCGATGCCGGCCAGGATGGCGGCGCACGGGAAGAAGGTGTTGTTCATCACAGGGGGATCCGCGTGGTGTTCTTGATCTCGTCGATGACGGCATAGGTGCGCACCTCGCACACGCCGGGCAGCGGCCAGACGGCCGACTCCATCAACTCGTTGTGGCTGCGCATGTCGGCCACGCGCAGCTTCAGCAGGTGCTGGAAGTTGCCGGTGACGTCGTGGCATTCGAGGATCTCGACATGGTTGAGCGCCGCCGCCCTCAAGACACGCGCGATGCCCGTGGCCGCGGCCGCCGTGCGGACCGCTGCGAAGACCTGCAGGCCGGACTTCAGCTTGGCCTCGTTGAGTACCGCGGTATAGCCGAGGATGAAGCCCCTGCGGCACAGCCGGGACAGGCGCTCGCGCACCACGGCGGCCGTCAGGTCGAGTTCCTCGGCCAGGCGCGCCGTGCTGCGCCGGCCGTCGGCCTGCAGCAGCCGCAGCAGGGCGGCGTCCACGTCGTCGATGAACGGCTCCGCGCCGGCCGGAGCAGGCACGGGTGGCCGCGGCTGTTCGATCCCGGCATGCGTGCGCGCCTCGCGCACGCCCGGCAGCCTGCTGATCACGGAGGCCACGAGTTCACGGCACGCATGCATGTCCGAGACGACCACCTTGAGCAGGTAGTCGAACGTTCCCGCGATCATGTAGCACTCCAGGATCGCGGCGCGTTGGCGCACGGCGTCCTCGAAGTGCTGCCTGACCTGCGGATTCATCCGCTCGAGCTGCACTTCGACGAAGGCCACCACCTCCATGCCCAGCTTCTCGTGGCTCAGGCGCGCCTGGTATCCCAGGATGTAGCCCTCGCGCTGCAGGCGCCTGACCCGTTCGAACACCGCGGACGGCGACAGGTGCACCTGTTCCGCGAGCTGGAGATTCGAGATGCGCCCGTCCTTCTGCAGCACGTGCAGGATGCGATGGTCGATCTTGTCATTGACACTGCGCCGGACGCGCTGGAGAGCTTGAGTGTGCATGTTTCGAAATGGAAGAATTGAGGAATCCTGATCGAAAGACCGCCGCCTCCAATGCACCCGCCGTGCCAGCTCGGCTGTTGCCCCCGCCCGACGGTGCGCGCCGCCTCTGACAGGCGCCGCTCGGCACGGCCGGATGGGACGGTGCACTGTTTCGAGGTCCACACATTGCGCGGGCGGGCCGTGTGTCGCATTCCACCCGGCTCGAAACATCGGCTTGACCAGACGGCGACTCGTGGCCGAAGATGAGCAGCTCGGCTTGTCAGGACGCCCGCCTGGCGGCCATTGCGGGGACTGGATTGGATTCGAAGCGATTGAAGGCGATTCGGCGTGCGGCGCCTTTTCTGATCGGGTCGGGCGCCCTCGCCCTGGTGGCGCTCTCGGCGAGCCTGGCTTACGCCTGGGCGGAAAGGCGCGCGTTCGTGCGCCTGGACGACGGCGTCGCGCATCAGCTCGACCTCTACGCCGCAGTCCTGGACCAGGAGCTTGGCAACCATGCCGACCTGCCGGGCATGCTCGACCAGGACGACCACACCGTGGCCCTGATCGACTCGCCTGACAACACCGCCCTGCGTTCCGCGCTCAACCGACGCCTGACGCGCTTCGTCGCCCGCTCGGGTGCGTTGAGTGCCAGCGTGGTCGACGCGAAGGCCCACGTGCTGGCCAGCAGCAACTGGTATCGCGCCGACACGCGCGGCACGAGCAGGGCCGCGCCCGAGCCTTGCGTCGTGGAGGCCTTGGGCGGCGGACTGCCGGTGCAGCGCTTCGAGCCGAACCTGGACAACGGCGCCCCCGAAGTCTGCTTCGCGCGCCCGGTCCGGCGCGACGGGGCAACCGTGGGCGTCGTGATCGTCCGGATCAGCCTGCAGCCGACCGAGGCCACCTGGATCGATTCGGCCTTCCGCGCCGAGAGCGAGAAGCCGCTGATCGTCGACTCGCGCGGCATCGTGATCCTGTCGTCGGTGCCGGCATGGAAGCAGCAGGCGCTGAGCACGTTGACGCAGGCGCAGGGCCAGACGGGCAGCGACGTGAAGCTGGTGCGCGTGCCCGCCCTCAAGGCCACGGGCATGGAGATGCAGGTCGTGCACGAGAGGCCGCTGCCGCGCATGGGATGGCGATTGATCATCCTGACCAACGCCAGGGACGTCTGGCGGGAAGCACGCGCTGCCGCGTGGGGCGCGGGCGCCATCGCGGCGTCGCTCGGGCTGCTGCTCCTGCTGCTGCTGCAACGCCGCCGCGTGGCGGTGCAGAAGGTCGCTGCGCGCGCGGCCCTGCAACGCGCGCACGACGAGCTCGAGACGAAGGTGCTGCAGCGCACCGCGCAGCTGGAATCGTCCAACGCCTCGCTGCGCCACGAGGTACAGGAACGCCAGCACGCGGAGCAGGTGCTGCGCCAGGCGCAGGAAGAGCTCGTGCAGGCCGGCAAGCTGGCCTTGCTGGGCCAGTTGTCGGCCGGGATCTCGCACGAACTCGGCCAACCGCTGACGGCCCTGCGCGCGCTCGCGCAGAACGGCTGCCTCCTGCTGGAGCGCGAGCGCCCGCTGCAGGCGCGCGACAATTTCAAGGCCATCCTCGGCCTGGCCGAGCGCATGGGGCGCATCACCGCGCAACTGAAGTCCGTCGCGCGCAAGGCGCCGGCCGAAGTGCGATCGCTGCCGATCGTGGGCGCGATCGACAACGCCCGCCAGATCCTCGCCGCACGGTTCAGCGCAGAGAGCGTCGCGCTCGTCACGGATATCCCGCCGGGCCTCGCCGCGCGCTGCGACAACTACCGCCTGGAGCAGGTCTTCGTGAACCTGATGGCCAATGCCATGGACGCGATGCGTGCGACCGAGGCCCGCCGGCTGACCATCGCTGCCGCGGCGAGCGCCGACCGGGCGGTCGTCCGCGTGAGCGACAGCGGCCCGGGCATCCCGCACGAATTGAACGAGCACCTGTTCGAGCCGTTCTTCACGACCAAGGCGCCGGGCGAAGGCCTGGGCCTGGGCCTGGTGATCTCCTCCCAGATCGTGCGCGAATTCGGTGGCACGTTGCGTGCGGTGCCGTCGACGTCGGGCGCGGTGTTCGAATTCGACGTCGCACTAGGATAGACATGTTCGATGGATACAAGGTCGCACTGATCGACGACGATCCCGCCGTGCGCCGCAGCCTCGCGCAGACGCTCGAGCTCGCCGGCTTGGAGGTCGTGGCGCACGCGTCTGCCGAAGAAGGGCTGGCCACCCTGGGCGCCGGCTTCCTCGGCGTGGTGGTCACCGATGTTCGCCTGCCCAACATGGACGGCATGGCGCTCATGAAGCGCGCCCTGCAGATCGACCGGGCCCTCCCGGTCATCCTCATCACGGCCCACGGCGACGTGCACCTCGCCGTCGAGGCCATGCGTGCGGGCGCCTATGACTTCCTCGAGAAGCCGTTCGCGCCCGAGCGCCTGGTGGACGTCGTCACCCGCGCCATGGAAAGGCGAGCGCTGAGCGCGGAGGTGCAGTCGTTGCGGCTGCAGCTTGCCGCCAGGCGGGGCATCGATGCCACGCTGCTCGGGCGCTCGCCCGCCATGAAGGTCCTGCAGCGCCAGGTGCAGCAGCTCGCCGCCACCAACTGCGACGTGATGATCATCGGCGAGACGGGCACCGGCAAGGAGCTCGTCGCGCGCTGCCTGCACGACCACAGCGCGCGGCGCGACCGCCACTTCGTGGCGATCAATTGCGGCGGACTGCCCGAGTCGCTGCTCGAGAGCGAACTGTTCGGCCACGAGGCCGGCGCATTCACCAACGCCTCGCGCAAGCGCATCGGCAAGTTCGAGCATGCGGACGGCGGCACCCTGCTCCTGGACGAGATCGAGAGCATGCCGATGAGCTTCCAGGTCAAGCTGCTGCGGGTGCTGCAGGAGCGCAAGGTGGAGCGCCTGGGTTCCAACGACGAGATTCCCGTCGACGTGCGCGTGATCGCGGCGACGAAGGCCGACCTTCGCCTGCTGAGCGAGCAGCAGCTGTTCCGCAGCGACCTGCATTACCGGCTCAACGTCGCGGTGCTGCGGCTGCCGCCGCTGCGCGAGCGCCGCGAAGACGTCCCCTTGCTGTTCGAGCACTTCATGCTGGAAGCCTCGGCGCGCCACGCGCGGGAACCCGAACCGCTCAGCGACGCGATGTCGCAGCAGCTGATGTCGCATGATTGGCCGGGCAACGTGCGCGAATTGCGCAACGCCGCCGAGCGTTTCGTGCTGGGGCTGTCCGACGACACAGTGCTCACGACCGGCGACGCGCCCGTGCTGACGCTCGCGCAGCAGCTGGATCAGGTGGAAAAGGTGCTCATCGAGCGGGCCCTCAAGCACCATCAGGGCCGCATGAGCGTGACCTGCGAGGCGCTGGGCATCGGACGCAAGACGCTCTACGACAAGATCGCCCGCCTGCACATCGACGTGAGCGGCTACCGCGGCGCCGAGCGGCCGTAGTTCAAGGATAGTTCGCCGGGTCTGGCGAATCAGTGGGCCTGGCCACCAGTCGCAGCATCGACGGGAAGATCGGAAAGGCCAGGTTGATGCCGCGCGGCGGCGTCGGCGACTGGAACCAGCGGCGGTACAACTGCAGGATCTCGCCGCTCCTGAACAGCCCGATGATCACCTGGTCGGCCAGCCGCTTGAACTCGGGGTCGCCCTTGACCAGCATGATGCCGTAGGGTTCGACCGCCAGGCGCTCGTTGGACACGACGTAGTCGTCGGGCTGGCCGGAGCGGGCGATGGTGCCGCGCAGCAGCGCGTCGTCCATCGCGTAGGCGGCCGCGCGGTCGGTGGCCACCAGGCGGAAGGCCTCGGGGTCGTCCCGCGACGCAAGGATGCTCATGTCGATGCCATGCCTGGCGTACAGGTCCTGCAGGTGCGCCAGGCTGGTCGTGCCGACCGTCGACGTGACGACCTTGCCACGCAGGTCGTCCAGCCGCCAGACGGGCGAGGACTTCTTGGAGAGCAGCCGGCTCTCGGCCACGAAGGTGGTGATCGTGAAGGCGACATCGCGCTCGCGTTCCGCCGTGTTGGTGGTGACCCCGCATTCGAGGTCGACCGTGCCGTTGGACACCATGGGAATGCGCGTGGCGGACGTCACCTGGACATAGCGCCGTTCGAGGTCGCGCAGCCCCAGCCGCGCCTGCACCGCATCGACGATGCGGTCGCAGATGTCCATGGTGTAGCCGATGGGCCGCTGCGCATCGTCGAGGTAGGAGAACGGGAACTGGGAGTCCCGGTAGCCCAGGGTGATGACGCCCGACTCGCGAATCTTGCTCAGCGTGATCGACTCCTGCGCCGTGGCCGGCGCCGCCAGGGCGGCACACAGGAGGGCAGGGATCAGTCTGGACGCGATCGACACGGTATCGAAAGATAGCACGAGCGACTCCCATGGCGCAGTCGGTGAGGGGCCGGACAGCTGAGGGAAAACGGGCCGGGCGCAGGTTGCGGTCTGCGCGCCACGCCCTCGTCGATCATCGCGCTCTCGGTCCCCGGGCTGGCGGCCCCGGCTGGCGCGGCGACTCAGAACCGATAGCGGAAGCCCACCTGCGCCGCGCTGGCCGACTTGCCGGCCGACACCGCGGGGCCTGCGCCGGTGGCGGTGTCATCGGAGTAGGCGGTGGCCGAGCCGTTCTGGATGTCGGTCAGCACGCCGTAGACATCGACGCCCTTGGCCACCGAGTGGACGTATCCGATGCTGTACTGGCTCGCCGTCGAACCGGCCACGCCCTGGGTCTTGCCGGTGCCGGCACCGAGCCACAGGGCGTCGGCGCCGAACGGGACGTTGACGCCGGCGAAGAACTCGCGCCGGTTGTCCGCCGTGTCGGGGGCGCCGGTGGCGTTGCGGACCCATTGCATGCCGCCCATCAGCTTGAGCGACCCGAAGTCATAGGTGCCTCCCAGCGTGACCGCCGAGGCGTTCACCCCGTCGTCGCTCGGCTTCTTCACCCCGGTGAAGGTGAGGTTGACGCCCGAGCTGCCGCTGCCGTAGTGCAGGTCGACGGATGCCAGGGTCGAGTTGGTCTGCGAACCCGTGTTCGATTCCCCGAGCGCCACCATCGCGGTCACCGCGAAGCCACCACTGCTCGGTGCCGACCAGACGACCGAATTGTTGGCGCGGCTCGCGAACAGGCTCACGATGCCGCTGGACACCGCGCTGCCGGCGCCGGTGTCGAACGGGTCGTTCGCATCGAGCGCGAGGAACTGGGGCGTGTACTGGCGGCCGGCCGTCACCGTGCCGAAGCTGCCGGAAAGACCCGCATAGGCCTGGCGGCCGAACAGGATGCCGCCCTGCGTGGAGGTGCCGTGATCGAGCGCGTAGCCGGCTTCCAGCTTGGCGACGGCCTTGAGCCCGTCGCCGAGCTCCCTGCTCGCGTCGAAGCCCAGGCGCGAGCCCGAGAGGCCGCCCGAGTTGAGCGAGATCTCGTGGCGGTCGCCCTTGCCCGCCTCGATGTAGACATCGGCAACGCCGTACAGGGTGATGGCCTCGGCATGGGCGGTGCCCGCGAAGGCGGCGCCGACGGCGACGCACAGACCCATGAGGCGGATGGGAGCGCGGTGGTGGATGGTGTTCATGTGTGCTCGTGTTCTCTCTGTGGTTGGATTGACCACGGGCGCCTTGCACTCGAGGACGGCCACGGCAGGTGGCCATCGCCCTTGCGCACCGGAGTCGCCAGCGGCCTGGAGTCGTGCCGTCCGGTCTCTCACGACACCCCAGCCAGGGTGACCCTCGGATCCGCGGCACCGGCAAAGTCTCGTTGCTTGTCTCCTGCGCGACTGACGGATTGCGAGGTGCGACAGCGCGTGGATCGAACGGAAGTCGGATGCGGATCCGGATGCATGTCCCGCATTTGTGAGGCAGGCCGGCCCCGTCGGAGACGGTGCGCGGCGCTCGCCGCGGAGCAAGCTACAGTCGACGCGTGAATTCCCGGAGCCCTTCTGCTGCCCTGTCCCTCGCGCAGGTCCGACGCGTCTATTCCGGCGGCCGCGTGGCGCTCGCCGACGTGAGCCTGCGTATCGCCCCCGGCGAGTTCGTGAGCCTGCTGGGCGCCTCGGGTTGCGGCAAGAGCACCGTGCTGCGCCTGCTCAGTGGCCTGGACGCGCCGAGCGCCGGCACGATCACGCGCGGCGTGCCGGGCGACGAGATCCCGGGCTACGTGTTCCAGGACGCCGCGCTGCTGCCCTGGGCCAGCGTGCGCCGCAACGTGGAACTGCCGCTGATGCTGCGCGGCGAACGCCCGGCCGCGATGCGCGAGCGCGTCGACGCGGCGCTGCGCGCGGTGGGCCTGTCCGATTCGGCGAACGCCGTGCCGCGCGAGCTCTCGGGCGGCATGCGCATGCGCGCGTCGCTGGCGCGCGCGCTGGTCACGTCGCCGCGGCTGTGGCTGCTGGACGAACCGTTCGGCGCGCTCGACGAGATCACGCGCTTCGCGCTGAACCAGACGCTGCTGGCGCTGTGCAAGCCGGCCGGCGGCGCGGCGCCGGCCACGGCCGTCTTCGTGACCCACAGCGTCTACGAGGCGGTGTTCCTCAGCGAACGCGTGCTGGTGATGGCGCGGCCGGGGCGCATCGCCGAGGAGATCGCGATCGATGTCCCGTATCCGCGCGACGCGGGCTTTCGCGCCACGCCGGAGTTCGCGGCGCTGTGCGCACGCGTGTCGGCGGCGCTGCAGCAGGCGAACGTCGCGGGAGGGGACGCGTGACGCGCGCCGGCGCGTTCGCGCGCGTGGGCGTGCCCACGCTGTCGGTGGCCGCGTTCCTGCTCGCATGGGAAGGCGCAGTGCGCGCGCTGCACATCCCGGCGTACCTGCTGCCGGCGCCCTCGCTCGTCGCCACCACGCTGGTCGACAACT
This sequence comes from Burkholderiaceae bacterium, assembly GCA_036569025.1. Lineage (GTDB taxonomy): Bacteria > Pseudomonadota > Gammaproteobacteria > Burkholderiales > Burkholderiaceae_C > Scleromatobacter. The sequence goes on along the minus strand of DATCRO010000980.1, from coordinate 132 downwards.
TCGCCTCGCTGGCCGCGAGCTGGTGGTTCACCGTGCGCATCACGCTGATCGCGCTCGCGTCGGCCATGGCCGGCGGCGTGCTGATCGCGGCGCTGTTCGCGCTCTCGCGCACCGCCGAACGCGCGCTGGCGC
>DATCRO010000979.1:0-3271 GCA_036569025.1 Burkholderiaceae bacterium | reverse complement strand
TAGCAGTGGATCGGCATGATGGCCGTCGTCTGGGGCGTGATCGCCGCCTCGATCTTCGCCGGGTCCATGTTCAGCGTCACCGGGTCGACGTCCACGAAGACCGGCTTGATGCCGTTCCACATCAGCGAGTGCGCGGTCGCGACGAACGAGTACGGCGTGGTGATCACTTCACCCGTGATGCGCAGCGACTGCAGCGCGGTCACCAGCGCGATGGTCGCGTTCGTGAACAGGCTGATGTGGCGGACGCCCAGATGGTCGCACAGCGCCGATTCCAGCATCTGGTGGAAGGGGCCGCCGTTGGTCAGCACGCGCGTGTCCCAGATCTGCCGCAGGTAGGGCATGAACTCCTCGAGCGGAGGCAGTTCCGGCTGGGTCACGTAGATGGGCTTGCGGCTGGCGGCCATGGAGCGTCTTTCGTTCGGCGGCGGCTCGGGCATGCCGCGCGTCCGTGGCTCGATCATGGCCGCGCGGGCACCTCGACGATCCGCGGAAATGGCCGGCCCCGGGGCGTCAATTGGCCGCAGGAAGGCACGGGCCCGCGGCGGGCCGCCGCGCTGAAGGCGCGATCTGGCGTGCATCGGGGCCGCAGTTCCGGCGATCGCCGGGCACGGTCTGCGCCGATCATCGGCTCATCCGCCCGAGAAAGCCCTGGACACCCGCATGCCGACGATCACCACCCTCATTCCTGCCTACAAGAAGGAATACCTGGGCGAGACGTTGCTGGGCCTCGCGCGCCAGACCTTCCGCGACTTCCGCGTCGTGATCTCCGACGACAGCCCGGACGACGAGATCACCCACCTCATCCGGTCCGGCCACTACGGGGACCTGTCGCGCTCGCTGGATCTCGAGGTGGTGCGCGGCCCGAAGAACGCCCGGCTGAACCACCAGTCGCTGCTGGATCGCTGGGCCGGCAGCTCGCCGTTCGTGCACCTGCAGCTCGACGACGACGTCGTCTTCCCCGAGTTCTACCGCACCCACATGGCCGCGCATCGCACGGGCCGCTTCAGCGCCTCGGTGAGCCGCCGCTGGGTGACCCACGGCGGACTGATGCCGGTGATGGGCATCAACCAGCCCGCGCCGGTGGCGCAGAGCCCGCTGCTGCACGTGCCGGTGGACGCCGACACGCTGTTCCGCACGATGGTGCCCACCTGCAACAACTGGATCGGCGAATTCACGCACATGGTCATGTCGGCCGAGGGCGCGCGGGCCTATCCGCGGCCGCCGGCGGACGACCTCTCGTACTACGGCTGGCTGGACGTCGGCTTCGTGCTGAGCGCCGTGCAGGTCGCGCCGCTCGTGATCGTGCGCGACCACCTGGGCATCTTCCGCCAGCACCCGTCGCAGACCACGAACCGCCTGAACACCAGCATCGGCCGCGTGTCGTCGCTGGCCTGGGTGACGACGGCCCTGCGCGCGTGGCGCGAAGGCCGGATCACGCACGCCGACGTGGTGACCGCATTGAAGTGGAACATCGGCCAGTGCCTGGAGCGCTTCGGCGAGACGGACGCGATGATCAACGAGTCGTTCGACATCATCCAGCAGCACGGCGCGAACCTCGAGCACCTCTACGCCGCGTGGCGCCCGTTCTGGCTGCGCCTGCTGGCCCAGCATCCCGCCACGTCGCCCTGCGCCCGGCCCCTGCGCGAGGCGGCCGCCGCCTGACCATGACGACCCGCCACGGCCCCTTCGCGCTCGACGCCATCCTGGCCGCGCTGGACGCGCTGGGCCTGGCATTCAGCGTGCACGGCCGGCGCGACGTCGGCCCGCTGCGCTTCTGCAGCCTGTTCGCGCAGGAGCCCCAGGGCCTTTACTTCTGGGAAGGCGACGGCGTGGCGAGCTTCGAGCACGCCGACATTGCCGTGCTCACCGCCCGGGCGCTGCCCGGCGACATCGCCTGCCAGATCGTGCTCGCGCACCCGCAGCGCGCCTTCTACCTGCTGATGCGCCACTTCTTCGCGCCCGACGCGCCGGCCGAGACCGCGATCCACCCGACGGCCGTCATCGACCCGCGTGCCACCATCGGCGCCGGCACGACCATCGGGCCGTACTGCGTCATCGGCGCCGCCACCGTGGGCGCCGGCTGCCACTTCGACTCGCACGTCGTCCTCAAGGATGGCGCCGTCGTCGGCGACCGCGTCACCATCGAGTCGCACTCCACCATCGGCGCCACCGGCGTCGCGTGGGTCTGGGATCCTCACACCGGCGAGCGCATCGTGCAGCCGCAGATCGGCGGCGCGCGCATCGGCGACGACTGCTTCATCGGCACCGACGTCACCGTGGTGCGCGGCTCCGTCAACGAGGTCACCTCGCTGGGCGAAGGCTGCGTCGTCGCCCACGGCACCAAGATCGGCCACGGCTGCGTCATCGGCGCGCACGTGCATTTCGCCAACAACGTCTCCATCGCCGGCAATTGCCGCCTCGGCGACCGGAGCTTCCTGAGCGCCGCCAGCGTGCTCAGGCCGCGCATCGTGCTCGCGCGCGGTGTCGTCGTCGGAGCTGGCGCCGTCGTCACCCGCAACGTGGACGTGGAAGGCGTCGTGGTCTCGGGCGTGCCCGCCCGGATCATGGACGCCAAGGCCAGCCACGCGGGCGTTCCCAAGCTTCCCGCCTGAAAAGGACTTCCCATGCACGGTTCCTACGTCTCCCCCAACGCCACGCTCGGCGAGGGCGTCAAGATCGGCCGCTTCTGCATCGTCGAGGACGGCGTCACGCTGGCCGACGGCGTCGTCCTCGAGGACTACGCGATGGTGCAGGCCGGCGCCCGCATCGGCGCGCGCACGAAGATCGGCACGTACACCAAGATCGGCCGCGACGTGCGCATCGGCGAGGACTGCTCGTTCACCTCGTTCTGCGAGATCCGGGACCGCTGCGACCTCGGCGACCGCGTCCTGATGGGCAGCCGCGGCACGCTGTCGGCCGGCACGGTGGTCGAGGACGAGGTGGTGATGAAGTACGCCTTCGTCGTCACCGACACGCCCGACCTGCAGAAGAACAACGAGAAGAGCGTCGGCCGCCTCAAGCGCAAGTCGCGCTTCGGCGCCAGCGTCGTGATCATGCCCTCGGTGACGATCGGCGAGAACGCCGAGATCGGCGCGTGCTCGCAGGTGCGCAAGGACGTGCCCGACAACGAGGTGTGGTTCGGCACGCCGGCCAAGTACTACCGCGACGTCGACGCCGCCGCGCCCGCGCCGGCGACCGCGCCGGTGCGCAAGCTCGCGCTCGCGCGCTAAGTTCACCCCATCCGTCGACGCCGGCCGCGGCCTCCCGCGGC
>DATCRO010000978.1:0-2056 GCA_036569025.1 Burkholderiaceae bacterium | reverse complement strand
GCGCAATCGCGTCGCACCTGATGCAGGCCTTCCGCTGAGCATCGTCGGACATTCGAAGAATCCGCCTCCCGGCAGCGGGAGGCCCAGAGGCACCCTTATCCTTCTCGTCAAGGTGTCGTCGGTGGCAGACCCGCAGGGTTGGTGGTTCGAATCCACCCGTCCTTACCAAGCGAATCCCATCGCGGCCGCGTGCCGCGCGCGAGTTTGCTTGGCAAGGACGTGCCGGAATTGGAATACGGCTGCGGGGCATGCTCCCCTCGACACACGATCCTTGGCTTTCTCGTTTCGCCTCGACAAAGTTGTCTTCCCGAGCATCGGTCATCCCAAGGCGGGCCTGACTGGGCGGCGTGCAAACGTCGTCCGAACCCGTGGCACAGGTTCGATTCCTGTCCTGCCCACCCAAGCGCATGCATCCCGCGTGCGTTTGGGGGGCAGGTGGTCCAGTGGCAGGACACGGGTTTTGTTCAACGCACCCTTCTCCTGAGATCGGGTCGCGTCCTTTCACCGGTGCAGCTTCGGCTGGCGTGGCACGTGGCGTGGTGGTTCAACCATCCACGTGCCACCTTCGTTCGACGATCGTCGCGCGTCGATCAGGTCTTGCGCAGCGCCGTCGCCCGCTGCCCCGCGGTGAGCGCCCCGGCGCAATCAGCCGCAAAGAACGCCCAGTTGTCGGCGTTGCGGATCGTCTCCGCGCTCGGATAGCCCGAGTGCGGGCCGATGCCCGCCCAGGCGTAGCGCGACTGGCCGTCGTTGACGTCGTGCGTGCCGCAGACCAGGTGCGACAGCTCGTGCACGAGGATGCGCGTCCAGTTCGCCTGGCCGCAGAGCACGTTGCCCGCCACGTCATCGAAGAACGCGCCCTCGACATAGACGACGTCCATGCCTTCGCTGCGCGCGCGGAACGCGAAGGCCTCCGTGCGCAGGAATTCGGCCTCCAGGCCGGTGCTCGCGGCGCGCAGCGGCACCCAGTCGGTGATGATGAAGCGGCCGCGGTTGAGCGCGGCGACGATGTCCTTGAACCCGCGCGCCAGCGTGGCGACGAGCTTGTCGACGGCGCCTTCGGCGGCTTCGGGCTCCGCGAACCAGCGCCGTACGAGCGCGCGTGCCCGCTCGCGTTCGGCGGGCGCATTCGCCCGCGCGCGGCGCGCGTCGGCCAGCACCATGCTCGCGCGCTGGCACCAGGCCAGGCCCTGCTGGGCGGCCGCGCCGAGCCAGCGGCGTTCGCGCGCGTCGAAGTGCTCGCCCCGTCCTGCCAGCAGTTGTCGCGCGCCCGCGGGCGTGGTGGCCTCGTCGGAGAACTGGGTACTGGGCCAGTCGGTGAACTCGGAAGGTAGCGCCACGACCCAGACGCCGCGTCCGCCCGCGTGCGCCTCGAGATAGACGTGGCGCAGCAGCTTGAGCGCCGCGGCGCGCGCTCGGACGGCGTCGGCGACCAGGCCACCGTCCGCGCCCGATCTCGCCGCGCGCAGCAGGCCCTCCGCCTCGTCCACGCGCTCGACGCCGCCGCCATGCGTGGCGCGGCGGCGCAGTTCGTCGAGGGCATCGGCGCGGCTGACGTCGAAGCCGTCCAGGCCCATCAGGCGCGCGAGCTGCGCGACGACCGGCTGCCAGTCCGGCTCGAACGCCTCGGGCGACCCCAGCACCTCGCGCGCGGCGTCGTACTCGCTGCGGAACTTGCGATTCCAGTCGACCATCACTCGGGCGGCCGCGGGAAGCTGGCCGGCTTGCGCGGGGGCTCCACGGTGCGAAAGGCGCGCGTGGCGAGGTCGACGACGTAGAGCACGCCGTGCTCGTCCTCGACGCGCAGTTCGCCGGCCTCATCGCCGCGGCTCACGCGCCGCAGGAAGCGCGGGGGGTGGAACAGGCCTTGGGCGTCCTCGACGGGGGTCGTCCACAAGACCACCGTCCACAGGGCGCGGCCGGTGGCCTCGTCGATGGCGACCACGCCCCCCGAACGTGTGCGCGGCGCCGCGTCGCTGGACGCATAGGCCGCGTCGTAGCGCACGCCGTCGAAGGCGCAGGGTTCGAACCGGGGCGGCGGTGCGCGGCTGGTCAT
>DATCRO010000977.1:0-7538 GCA_036569025.1 Burkholderiaceae bacterium | reverse complement strand
AAGGGGTGAATGGCCTTTGATTTGGCCGGAAGGCCGCCGTCCCCCGGTCCCTTAGAATGGATGTCTCACGCGCGTGCCGCGCGTTGCGCCCCGCGCCTGACATTGCAAGGAGCCCGTCATGGGTCTTTCTACCACCCACCTCATCATCTTCCTCGTCATCATCGTGCTGATCTTCGGCACGAAGAAGCTGAAGAACATCGGCTCGGATCTCGGCTCGGCCGTCAAAGGCTTCAAGGACGGCATGAAGGACGGCGAGAAGCCGGAAGAGGCGCGTCCGCCCCAGCAGGTCACCGCCACCGATGCCCGCGCGTCGAACGACACCATCGACGTCGAGGCCAAGAACCGCTGAACGCGCGTCCGGCGCGACCACTCGACGATCCCGTGAATGTTTGACATCGGCGTCACCAAGCTGGCCATCGTCGGCGGCATCGCCCTGATCGTGATCGGCCCCGAGCGGCTGCCGCGCGTCGCGCGCATGGTCGGCACGATGCTGGGCCGGGCGCAGCGCTACGTCGCCGACGTCAAGGCCGAGGTCAACCGCTCGATCGAGCTGGAAGAACTCAACAAGATGAAGTCGCAGTTCGAGGGCGCCGCCCGCGAAGTGCACGACACCGTCCAGCGGACGATGCGCGACCCCGGGGCGTTCGACGAGCCGGGCATGTCCGACGTCTCGGACGCCGCCGCGATGCGCGCGCTCCAGCCGCAGCCGGCCTACAAGCCGCCGCGCAAGAACTGGCGCCTGAAGCGCAGCGCCATCCCGGCCTGGTACAAGCAGCGCGCGGGTGTTCGCACGAACGCCCAGTCGGGCGCGGCGCGCGTGGCGCGCTTCCGCCCGCGCAGCCGCGGCGGTGAAGCGATCTGACCGCGCCGCCGGCGGCGCGCGGCCCTGCCGGGTCGCGGTCGTCCGCGGCTCCCTCGTCCAACCCTCCGAGAGCCGCTGACCCATGGCGACCCCACCCGAAGACGAACTGGCCGGCACGGAGCAGCCCTTCGTCGCCCACCTCGTCGAACTGCGCGACCGCCTGCTGCGCAGCGTCTGGGGCGTGGCCATCATCTTCGCCGCGCTGTGCGCCTGGCCCGGCCCGAGCCGGCTCTACGACTACCTCGCGCGCCCGCTGATCGCGTCGCTGCCCGCGGGCGCGCACATGATCGCCGTGGGCGTCGTGTCGCCGTTCCTGATCCCGATCAAGGTGACGGTGCTGGTGGCCACCGGCATTGCGCTGCCCTGGGTGCTGTACCAGATCTGGGCCTTCGTCGCGCCGGGGCTCTACAAGCACGAGAAGCGCCTGGTGGCGCCGCTCGTGGTCACCAGCACGCTGCTGTTCTACTCGGGCGTGGCGTTCAGCTACTTCATCGTGTTCCAGAAGGCGTTCCCGGCGATCCAGCGCATGGCGCCGGCCTCCGTGCAGGTGAGCCCGGACATCGAGGCCTACCTCGACTTCGTGCTGACGATGTTCATCGCGTTCGGCGTCGCGTTCGAGGTGCCGGTGGCGGTGGTGATCGTGGCGCGCCTGGGCCTCGTGACGGTGGAGCAGCTGCGCAAGTTCCGCAACTACTACTGGGTGGTCGCCGCCGGCGTCGCCGGCCTGGTGACGCCGCCCGACCCGGCGTCGATGATCGCGCTGCTGGTGCCGATGATCCTGCTGTACGAGGTGGGCATCTGGACGGTGCCGATCTTCATCAGGCGCACGCAGGCGCCGGACGCGGAGACGAAGAAGGAAGCCTGAGCCCGCGTGGATCCTGCGACTGCGCGCAGGATGACGCCATTGGCGTACCGGACGCCGCGCGACATGCCCACGACACGGCTCGCCGCCGGACACATGTGAGCGCCGACCTGGTCAGCGGCCGTCGTCGACATCCCGCGGCTTGGCTGCCGGCCGCTTGGCCACCGGCACGCTCAGCGTCATCGCGTCGCTGCCGCGCTGCACCGCCAGCACCGCGCTGGACGGCGGCTTGAGCGCGCCGACCGCGCGCAGCAGCTGCGCGGTGTTGGACACCTTCACCCCGCCGATGGCGGTCACCACGTCGCCCGGCTTCAGGCCTGCCTGCGCGGCGGGGCCGTCGCGCAGCACGCCCGTTACCAGCACGCCTTCCTTGACCGGCAGCTGGAAGCTGTCGGCGAACTCGGGCGTGAGGTCGCGCGGCTGCACGCCGATCCACCCGCGCGTCATCTCGCCGTCGCGGATCAGCGCGTCCATCACCTCGCGGGCGATGTCCACGGGGATCGCGAAGCCGATGCCCATGCTGCCGCCGCTGCGCGAGAAGATCGCCGTGTTGATGCCCACCAGCCGGCCTTCGCCGTCGACCAGCGCGCCACCGGAGTTGCCCGGGTTGATGGCCGCATCGGTCTGGATGAAGTTCTCGATCGTCGAGAGCCCCAGCTGGTTGCGATCGAGCGCGCTGACGATGCCCGAGGTGACCGTCTCGCCCACGTTGAACGGGTTGCCGATCGCCAGCACCGGGTCGCCCACCGACAGGTGGCGGATGTCGCCGAACGGGATGACCGGCAGGTTGTCCAGCGACACCTTCAGCAGCGCGAGGTCGGAGTCGGCGTCGGTGCCCACCACCTTGGCGCCGGCGGAGCGGCCGTCGGACAGCGTCACCTCGATGTCGTCGGCGCCGTCGACCACGTGCTGGTTGGTCAGCAGGTAGCCGTCGGACGACACCAGCACGCCCGAGCCCAACCCCGTCTGCGCCTGGTTGCGGCCATTGCCGCCGAACGGCCAGATCGCGCCGCCGCCCGCCGCGGGCCGGCGCAGCCCCGTCTTGCTGGCCGTGATCGACACCACCGCCGGCGCCGCGCGCCGCACGGCCGCGGCGAAGCTGTTGGTCGACGCGCCGGGCGGCGCGAGCGACGGCGCCTCGACGACGGCGCCCACGCGCGCGGGCGCCGGCGCGGACGCGGCCGCGAGCTCGCGTGCGCGCATCGAGCCCCACCACTGCGGCTTCCAGGCGGCCAGCACCGCGACGACGGCCAGCGTGACGGTGACCGCCTGCGCGAACAGCAGCCAGAGCCTGCGCATCACCGGCCGTCCGCGAGCGCCGGCGTCGCCCCGTTCCTGGTGCGATCGATCCACGCGCTGATCACGTGGTCCAGCACCGGCAGCGGCAGCGCGCCGTGGTCGAGGATCTCCTGGTTGAACGCGCGCAGGTCGAAGCGCTCGGCGAGCGCGTCGCGCGCCTTCTGGCGCAGCTCGCGGATCTTGATCTCGCCCAGCTTGTAGCCGAGCGCCTGGCCCGGCCAGACGAAGTAGCGGTCGACCTCCGCGGTGGCGTCCTCGCGCGCCAGGCCGCCGCTGTCGACGAGGTAGTCGATGGCCTGCGCGCGCGTCCAGCCCAGCGCGTGGATGCCGGTGTCGACCACGAGCCGGCCGGCGCGCCAGGCCTGCGCGCGCAGGTAGCCGTAGCGCTGGTACGGATCGTCGTACAGGCCCAGCTCGTTGCCCAGGCTCTCGGCGTACAGCGCCCAGCCCTCGACGTACGCGTTGACGAGCGCGGCGCGGCGGAACATCGGCAGCGCCTGCAGCTCGTGGGCGCGCGAGATCTGCAGGTGGTGGCCCGGCACGCCCTCGTGCAGGAACAGGTCGACCATGTCCCACTTCGGCCGCTGCGCGATCGCCACGGCGTTGGCGTTGAACCAGCCCGGCGTGGACGCGTCGGCCGCGCCCGGCGTGTAGAACTCGACCGTGTTGGCGCCCTGGTAGGCGGGGATCGCGCGGATGCCGTAGGGCGTGCGCGGCAGCGTGATGAACAGCCTGGTCAGCTGCGGGTCGATGCGCTTGGCGATGTCGCGGTAGCCCGCGAGCAGTTCGTCGCCGCTCGTGTAGTACCACTTCGGGTCGTGCCACAGCTGCGCAGCGAACTCGGCGTAGGTGCCGGTGAAGCCGGCCTGCGCCATCGTCGCGTCGATCTCCTTGTGGATGCGCGCCATCTCGTCCAGGCCGATCTGGTGCACGGCCCTGGCGTCCAGCGGCAGGGTGGTCTGCGCGCGCATGAACAGCTTGTAGACGGCCTCGCCGTCGGGATAGGCGCTCATCGCGCCGTCCTCGGGGCTGGCGGGCAGCAGCTCGTCGACCACCATCTTGCGCAGCTCCTGGAATGCGGGCGCGACCTGCGACTGCAGGACGCCGGTGGCCTCGTCCAGCAGCGCCGCGCGGTGGTCGGCAGGGATGTCGTCCGGCAGCCGGTTGAACGGCGCGAGCAGCGGTTGTTCGGCGGCGGGCTTGGCGAGCAGCTTGTCGATCTGGTCGGGCACCTGCGACAGCGAGGCCTTGAACGTGACCCAGCCCACGCGCTTGCCCTCGCGCAGCCACGCGATGTCCTGCGCGATGCGCTGCGGCATGGCCTTCAGACGCGCGATCGCGTGCCGCGCATCGGCCTCGGTGCGCACGGGGAAGTCCTCCATCAGCGACGGCAGCCCGAGCTGCACGCCGTCCTTGGCCGAGAGCACGCGCGTGTGCATCGCCGGGTACTTCTGCCAGTCGACGGCCAGCTGCGCGTCCTGCAGCGCGACGTCGTACGAGATGCGGTCCTCGCCGGTGAGCACGTCGACGTCGATGCGCTTGAGCGCCTTGAGCTGTTCGCGCTGGTGCTGTTCGCGCCGCGCCACGGCCTCGGGCGACTCGTCGGTCAGGCGGTCGTCGTAGCGATGGTCCCCCAGGCGAGTGGCCTGCTCGGGAAACTGCTCCATGCGCCATTGCCAGTCGTTGTCCAGCAACTGGCGAAAGCGCGTGGCCTCGAGCGTCGCGTGGAAGCGCTTGGCGTCGCCGGGTGCAGGCGCGAGCGGCGACCGGGCGGCCGCGAAACCGGCGCCTTGCGCGAACGCGAGCGGGGCGCACAGCGCCAGCAGCGCGAGGGTGGCGGGGCGGCCGAGTCCGGCGGTCGATGGAAGAGTCACGGCGAGGCGTTGGAGGGGCATCGAAGCGACGAGTGTGGCACGCACGGCGCCCGTGGAACAATCTGTGGATGCCCTCGCACCCCCGCCCCGCTTCCGGGCCGTCGCGCGCCGCGCTGCCGCTGCTCGTCACCATGGGCGACGCGGCCGGCATCGGCCCCGAGATCATCGCCAAGGCCGCCGCAGCCGGCGAGCTCGACGACGCCGTCGTGCTGGCCGATCCGGGCGTGATGCGCCGTGCGGTCGCGGCCTGCGGTCTGCTGCTGCCGGTGGCGTCGCTCGAGCACCCGCGCGATCGCGCGGCGTGCCCGCCCGGCACGTTGGCCGTGTGCGCGCCGCCGGGCCTGGGCGACGGCCTGGCCGAGCTGCCCCTGGGCGCGATCGACGCGCGCGCCGGCGCGGCCGCGGCGCGCTGCATCGAGCAGGCGGTGGCCTGGGTGCGCGACGACGCGGGCCGCGCGATCGTCACCGCGCCGATCCACAAGGAGGCGCTGTCGGCCGCCGCCGTGCCGTTCCCCGGCCACACCGAGATGCTGCAGGCGCTGGCCACCGCGCCGGGCGCCGCGCCGCCGCCGGTGCGCATGATGCTGGCCAACGACGAACTGCGCGTGGTGCTGGTGACCATCCACCTGTCGCTGCGGCGCGCCATCGACGCGCTCACCGAGCAGGGCATCGTCGACACGCTGGCCATCACGCACGAGGCCGGGCTGCGCTTCGGCCTCGCGGCGCCGCGCATCGCCGTCGCCGGCCTGAACCCGCACGCGGGCGAAGGTGGGCTGTTCGGCGACGAGGAGATCACGCTGATCGCCCCGGCGATCGCGCGCGCCCGCGCGCAGGGCATCGCCGCCAGCGGCCCCTACGCGCCCGACACCGTCTTCATGCGCGCCCGCGACGCCGCAGGCAAGCCCGGCGAGTTCGACTTCGTCGTCGCGATGACGCACGACCACGGGCTGATCCCCGTCAAGTACCTCGGCGTGGAGCAGGGCGTCAACGTGACGCTGGGCCTGCCCTTCGTGCGCACCAGCCCCGACCACGGCACCGCGTTCGACATCGCCGGCCGCGGCATCGCCGACCCGGCCAGCCTGGTCGCGGCCGCGCGGATGGCGCGGCGCCTGGCGCCATGAGAAAAGCCGCCGGCCCTCGCGGGCGGGCGGCTCCGGTTGCCCCGGCGCGCGGGCTCAGCGCGCCTTCAGCGAGTCGCGGATCTCGCGCAGCAGGAGGACGTCCTCGGGCGTCGGCGCGGGCGGCGCGACCGGCGGCGGCGTCTCCTTCTTGAGCTTGTTGATCTGCTTGACCATCACGAAGATGATCAGCGCCAGGATCACGAAGTTGATCGCCACGGTGATGAAGTTGCCGTAGGCGAACACCGCGCCGGCCTTCTTCGCGTCGGCCAGGTTGGTGGCCGTCTGGCCCGCGAGCGGGACGAAGTAGTTCGAGAAGTCGAGACCGCCCGTGGCCTTGCCCACGAGCGGCATGATCAGGTCGTTGACGACCGAGTCGACGATCTTGCCGAAGGCCGCGCCGATGATCACGCCGACCGCGAGATCCATGACGTTGCCCTTGACGGCGAACTCCTTGAATTCACTTGTGAAACTCATTTTTCGAACTCCTGCCTAGGTATGTTTGATTGATTCGGGACCGCGGGCCCGCATGCGAGAAACCCCCCGCCTGCATTGCCTGGTTCGCAGTATTGCCCGCCGTTGACGGGCGTCAATACCGGCCCTTCGACGCCCGTGCGCCAATTGGCGTACCAAGGGTTTGCCTGTGGTGCCGGGGTGACTCGAACGTGCGGTTGCGCACGCTAAACTCAAAGGCGTTGCCCGGAACTGGAACTTCAGCTCGAGGATGCTCATGAGTGAAAGCGTTGTAGTGCACGAAGGTATCGACGACAGCAAACGGAAGTGGGTGGCCATCACGTGCGTGGCGGGAGCGGGAGCAGGGATCGCGACGGCCGTGCCGTTCGTCAGCACCTTCGCCCCGTCCGAGCGGGCCAAGGCGGCGGGAGCCGCCGTCGAAGTGGACATCTCCGACCTGAAGGCGGGCGAGAAGAAGACGGTGGAATGGCGCGGCCAGCCCGTGTGGATCGTCAAGCGGTCCCCCGAGATGGTGGCCGCGCTGTCCAAGGACACGGCCGAACTGGCCGACCCCGAGTCCAAGCGCAACCCCGATGAACTGACGCCGCCGTACGCGCGCAACGAGCATCGCTCGATCAAGTCCGACGTGCTCGTCGTGGTCGGCATCTGCACGCACCTGGGCTGCTCGCCCGGCGACAAGTTCTCCGCCGGCGCGCAGCCCTCGCTGCCGGCCGACTGGCCCGGCGGCTGGCTGTGCCCCTGCCACGGTTCCACGTTCGACCTGGCCGGCCGCGTGTTCAAGAACAAGCCCGCGCCGGACAACCTGCGCGTGCCGCCGCACATGTACCTGAGCGACAGCAAGCTGCTGATCGGCGAGGACAAGGCCTGATCCCGAGTTTCCAAGATTCCGAGACATCGCGACCCGGCCTGAATGCGAGCCCGGCGCGCTGGATCAAGACAAGAGGACCGCATGTCTGAATTCAAGGTAGCCCCCGCCAACGCCTCTGCCGGTGTCAAGCTGCTGACCTGGGTCGACAACCGCTTCCCCGCGACCAAGCTCTGGAAGGAAC
>DATCRO010000976.1:0-5024 GCA_036569025.1 Burkholderiaceae bacterium | reverse complement strand
TTCAGCAAGCCGGCGGACGGCGCCATCGTGCACCCGGCCGGCCTGGTGCTGTCGGTGGTCGGCGCGCTGATCCTGCTGTTCGTGATGCAGAAGGCCGGTTTCTGACGCCAGCGCCGGGGCGCGCGCCCTTAGAATGCAGCCTGCGCCGGATCGCGAGATCCGCGCGCGCAGCGGGCCCGGGCATGCCTCGGGCCTTTTCATTCGCAGCCCCTGGATCTACACCATGAACCGCTGTGCCCAGCTCACCTTCGCCGCGACCGTCGCGGCCACGCTCGCCGCGCTCGCGCCGGCCCCGGCGTCGGCCCAGGCCACGGCGACCGACGGCCAGACCCTGCAGCGCAACTTTCCCAAGGAAGCCTTGCGCGGCAACATCGTCTTCTTCGCGCCGCCCGCGATCGCCCTGAACGGCGTCAACACGCAGATGGCGCCGGCCTATCGCATCCACGGCACCAACAACATGCTGATCATGTCGGGCCAGTTGAACGGGCTCAAGGCCACGGTCGACTACACCACCGACGTGCAGGGCGCCGTGCGCGAGGTCTGGATCCTCACGCCGGCCGAGATCGCCCGGACCTGGCCGACGACGGCAGCCCAGGCCGCCGCCTGGACCTTCGACGCCATCGCCCAGACCTGGACCAAGCCCTGACGCGTGCCGCGACGGCACGCGGCCCCAGGCATCCCCATTCGATTTCAACGGCCTCGCGACGAGGCCCGCGCGCGTTACCGGCGCAGGAGAGTTCCATGACCAAGAAGGTCTTCATCCGCACGTTCGGCTGCCAGATGAACGAGTACGACTCGGACAAGATGGCCGACGTCCTGCAGGCCGCCGACGGCTACGAGAAGACGGACGACGTCGAGCAGGCCGACCTCGTCCTGTACAACAGCTGCTCGGTGCGCGAGAAGGCTGCCGAGAAGATGTTCTCCGACCTCGGGCGCATCAAGCACCTGAAGGCCAAGGGCGTGCTGATCGGCGTGGGCGGCTGCGTGGCGAGCCAGGAAGGCGCGGCGATCGTCGAGCGCGCGCCCTATGTCGACCTCGTGTTCGGCCCGCAGACGCTGCACCGCCTGCCCAAGATGATCGCCGACCGCCGCGCGTTCTCGCGCCCGCAGGTCGACATCAGCTTCCCGGAGATCGAGAAGTTCGACCACCTGCCGCCTGCGCGCGTCGAAGGCGCCAGCGCGTTCGTCTCGGTGATGGAAGGCTGCTCCAAGTACTGCACCTACTGCGTGGTGCCATACACGCGCGGCGAGGAAGTCTCGCGCCCGTTCGACGACGTGCTGACGGAGGTGGCCGGCCTCGCCGACCAGGGCCTCAAGGAAGTGACGCTGCTGGGCCAGAACGTCAACGCGTACCGCGGCAGGATGGGCGACTCGGGCGAGATCGCCGACTTCGCGCTGCTGCTGGAGACCATCGCCGAGTTCCCCAGCATCGAGCGCATCCGCTTCACGACCAGCCACCCCAAGGAATTCGGCCAGCGCCTGATCGACGCCTACGGCCGCGTGCCCAAGCTCGTGAACCACCTGCACCTGCCCGTGCAGCACGGCTCGGACCGCATCCTGTCCGCGATGAAGCGCGGCTACACGGCGCTCGAGTACAAGAGCACGATCCGCAAGCTGCGCGCGGTGCGCCCCGACATCCGCCTGTCGACCGACTTCATCGTCGGCTTCCCCGGCGAGGAGGACGAGGACTTCGACAAGCTCATGAAGCTGGTCGACGACGTCGGCTTCGACGCGTCGTTCTCGTTCATCTACAGCCCGCGCCCCGGCACGCCGGCGGCCAACCTGCTCGACCCGACGGCGTCGTCCGTCAAGCTCAGGCGCCTGCAGCACCTGCAGGCCGTGCTGGAGGCCAACGTGCTGCGCTTCAGCGAGGCGATGGTCGGCCAGACCCACAGGATCCTGGTCGAGGGCCCGAGCCGCAAGAGCGCCGACGACCTGATGGGCCGCACCGAGTGCAACCGCATCGTCAACTTCCCCGGCGGCCCGAACGCGCAGCGCCTGGTGGGGCAGCTGATCGACGTGAACGTCACGGCGGCGTATCCGCATTCGCTGCGGGCGGAAGTGGCGACGACGGACTCGATGGCGGCGGCCTGAGCGCGGCGCCGGCGCACCCGATGCAAACCTAGGTAGTTCCCCCAGGGATGCGTGACGAACCTCGCGTTCCTCCGGGTTGGCCCGGGGGTCGCGGAAGGCTTCGCTTCATCCACGTCGCACGGAAATTGCCCTATGCTGATCCGGTTGGGTCTTGAATGGAGTTCGCAAGCATGAACGCCATCGTCCGCTTGCTCGCGGTCTACACGGGTCTGTCGTTGCTGCTCTGCGCGTTCACGCGCCTGGAGTGGTCGCCGCTCCAGCCGAACGGCTTCGGGCAGTGGGTCGCCCTCTTCCTCCTCATCTTTCCCGCTGCCGCGGCCGCCGAGTTCCTCGGCGAGCGGCTGTTCGGCAAGGGCGCCCCGGTGCGGGCCGAGGAGAGCATGACCCACAGCGACTGCTCGTGGGGCCGCGTCATCACCGGCGTGGGCGTGCTGCTGGTCACCTTCGGCGTCGTGCTCGGCGCGGCGTGGTGGCTGTCGCATCCGGCCGCGTCGATCTGAACGGCGGCGGCGGCGGGAGCGGCCGCCCGAAGCTTTCCTGCGGCAAGGGATACAGGCTTCGGGAACGCGCGTCTAGTGCGTTTCGGCGAGCCCGAAGCGCGATGCCGACTGGCGCCGGAAATCGGTCGGCGTCATGCCCTTGATCTCGAGGAAGCGGCGGTTGAAGTTGGCCACGTTGTTGAAGCCGACCTCGTAGCAGATCGTCGTCACGTAGCGATCGGTGTCCATCAGCAGCTGGCAGGCCTTGCTGATGCGCATGCGGTTGACGAAGTCGGTGAACGTGTTGCCGGTCGCGCGGCGGAAGAAACGCGAGAAGCGGCTCTCGGGCATGCGGAAGCGCGCGCTGACCTCGGCCATCGACAGCGTCTCGGCGCAGTGCTCGCTGATGTAGCCCACCACGGCCGCCACCTGCGCCATCGACTCGTCGTCGTCGGCGCATTGCAGCTGCACGCTGGACAGCAGGCGGAAGTCCTTGCAGCGGGCGAGCATGCCCATGAACTCGCAGAAGCCGGCGATGCGCGCCAGGCCGCGGCTGGACGCGACGCGCTCGAAGTGCGCCTGCGCCATCTCGGACACGCCGAAGAACTCGATGCCGTACTTGGCCTGCTCGAGCAGCGGCAGGATCTCCTTGAACTCGGGGAACAGCTCGCAGGCCTGCTCGATCGGCTCGTGCGCGAACTGGATGACGCGGTCGCGCAGCGCGACGCCCCCGGGCGGCGCGTCGCTGGAGATCCAGTTGTGCGGCACGCGCGGCCCGGTCAGCACCAGGTGGCCGGGCTGGAAGTGGCCGATGTAGTCGCCCACGAAGACCTTGCCCGAGGTCTCCATGATCAGGTGCAGCTCGTACTCGTCGTGGTGGTGCCAGCGCACCAGCGGCGACGGGATGCCGTGCGCCAGGCAGCGCAGGAAGCCGCCCGCCTCGGGCGGGTCGTAGCCGAGGATGGGGTCGCGCAGGTGATCGTGCTCGATCTCGGGGGCGCGGACGCGGGGCGGCGTGTGCATGGTTCTCACCTTAGCTCATGGCGGCATCGCCGAGCAAACCATGCAGATCCATGCGGGCCGCCGCAATGGCATCCTTGAGCACGGGGCTGCCCGCCAGCTCGTTCCACAGCGCGGCCTCGGCGACGAAGCCCGACAGCGGATCGACGGCGTCGCAGATGGCGTGCGCGCGCTCCGGGACCATCGCCTGGTCCTGGTAGGCGAACGGCAGCCGGCCCTGGTGCCAGCGCTGCAGGAAGGCCAGGAACAGCGCCGGCAGCCGCGCCACCGCGGCGATGCTCTCGCCGCGTGCCAGCCGCTCGCGGATCGTCGGCAGGATGAAGCCGGGGATCTTGGCAAAGCCGTCGGCCGCCACGCGCTGGTTGGTGTCGGCGATGGCGTCGTTGGAGAAGCGATCGAGCACGACGTCGCGGTAGGCCGCCAGGTCGACCGGGCTCGGCTCGCCGGGCCGCGCCAGGCACGGGATCACGTCGTCGGTGACGTAGTCGGCGGCGATGTCGCGGATCACCGGCGTGAGCGTGCCCTCGTGGATGTAGGTCAGGCCGCTGAGCGTGCCGGCCCAGGCGATCGCGCTGTGGCTCGCGTTGAGGATGCGGATCTTGGCCTCCTCGTAGGGCTGCACGTCGCCGGTCATCTCCACGCCGACCTTCTCCCACTCGGGGCGGCCGGCCGCGAAGCGGTCCTCGATCACCCACTGGATGAAGGACTCGGCCATCAGGGGCGCCTGGTCGTCCCAGCCGACGAGCCCGCGGATGCGCGCCATCACCTCGGGCGTCGGGCGCGGCGTGATGCGGTCGACCATCGCGTTGGGACACGTCGTGTTCGCGCCGGCCCAGGCCAGCAGCGCCGCGTCGTCGGCCGCGGCGATGAACGCGCGCAGGTTGACGCGGAAGCGGTCGCCGTTGTGGCGCAGGTTGTCGCAGTTGAGCAGCGTCAGCGGGCCCGCGTTGGCCGCGCGGCGGCGGCGCAACAGCGCGGCGATCACGCCGTAGATCGAGCGCGGCGGCTTGCCGGCGAGGTCGTTGACGATGTCCTCGTGCCGCAGGTCGAGCTGGCCCTCGGGGTCGAGCGCGTAGCCGGCCTCGGTCACCGTGAACGAGACGATGCGCGTGGCCGGATCCGCGCCGAGCGCCATGACGCGCAAGAGCGTCGGCTCGAACGGCACGACCTCGGTGATGGACGTGATCTTCTCGAGCCGGCGCGCGCCCTGCGGCGACACCGTCTCCAGCGTGTAGGCGCCGCCCTGGCGCTGCAGCGCGGCAATGGTGTCGGCCATGTCGGGACGCAGGTTGGCGCCGGCGACCTGCCAGCGGGTGTCGCCGGACTGCATCAGCCGGTGCATGTAGACCGCCTGGTGCGCGCGATGGAAGGAGCCCAGGCCCAGGTGCAGCAGGCGCAGGCGCTCGTTGGTCGGGGACGACATGGTGCGGT
>DATCRO010000975.1:0-13793 GCA_036569025.1 Burkholderiaceae bacterium | reverse complement strand
CGACCGCCGGCGCCGACCCAGCGGCTCGTCCAGTCAGCCTGCAGGGCGCGCAGCAGCGCCAGCGTGGACAGCGCGAACAGCGCGAAGAAGGCGAAGCCCCATGCATACGTGCCCAGGTACTGGCGCGCGAGGCCCATCGCGTTGGGCACGAGGCCGCCGCCGAGCGCGCCCAGCTCGCCGATCATCGAGCCCGCCACCGCGGTGGTCAGCGGCCAGCGCAGCGGCACCAATTGGTAGACCGCGCCGTTGCCGGCGCCCAGCGCGGCGAAGCACGCGATCAGCAGCACCGTGGTGGCCAGCAGCGAGCCGGTGGCCAGACCGCAGGCGCCCAGGCCCAGCGCCACGGCCGCGAGCACCACGGTCAGGGTGTTGATGCCGCCGAAGCGGTCGGACAGCCAGCCGCCGCACACGCGCATCGCCGCGCCCATGAAGGCCGCAAGCATGGTGAGCTGGCCGGCCTGCACCTTGCTGACGCCGAACTGGTCGCGGTAGTACGAGGGCAGGAAGCTGATGAAGCCGATGAAGCCGCCGAAGGTCACCGCGTAGATCAGGCTGAACGCCCAGCCGTCGCGTTCGACGAGGCAGGCCACCTGCGCGCGGAAGCCAGCGTGCGGGTCGATGTCCTTGGGCTCCTCGGCCATGAAGATGACGGCACAGATCGGGATCGCCATCGCCGCCGCGGCGACCGCGTAAACCGCCTGCCAGCCGAGCCACTGGGCCAACGGCGGCGCGATCAGGACCGCCACGGCGGTGCCGACGTTGCCGGCGCCGACGATGCCCATCGCCAGGCCCTTGTGCTCCGCCGGAAACGAGCCCGACCCGAGGGACATCGCGACGCCGAAGCTCGCGCCTGCCACGCCCAGCAGCACGCCCATCGCGAGCAGCGCGTCGAAGCTTTGCACGAAGAAGAAGCCCAGCAGCATCGCCACCGAGATCAGCCCCATCTCCACCAGCGTGGCGTTCTTGCGGCCGATGTACTGCGACAGCACGCCCAGCGGGAAGCGGAACAGCGCGCCCGCGATGATCGGGATCGACAGCATCAGGCCCTTCTGCGCGGGACTGAGATGGAAGCTCTCGCTGATGAAAGGGGCCATCGCCCCGTTCAGCACCCAGGTGCAGCACGAGAACGCGAAGTACAGGAACGCGGCGAACAGCGTCGGCGCGTGGCCTGTCGCGAGGAATTTCCTGAAGTGAGTCATGGCGGCGTCATCCGGGGAAAGGGTTGCAAAGGCAGCGGCCACGCCGGCGCGCGAACGCCTGCGGGACGATGGACGAAAGGGGGAAAGTTCGTTGGGCTGGCCAAGCGCGCCCTGCGTGGGCGTGTCGGCAGCGATGGAGAACCGGTGAAGGGCAGGAAGCGGTTCGAGCGCTCTCGCGCGTCGACGGGCGGCCGGGGAGGCCGGTGGGGTCGGGGCCCTTCACGGGCGGTGCGCCGTTGCACCGCGAGCATCTCAATGCAAGCACCGTGCCGGATTTCGAATGGCACGGCACGTGCAAGTGGACAGGAGCGCCAACAAGCCTCCGCCGCCCTCTGGCGGCGCCCCGCCACACCATGGATTCCGCCGTCCTGCTCGATCTCACCACGCCGCGCGAGGCGGCCTGGCGGGCCGCGCTCGACCGCAGCGGCGTGCACCTGGGTGCGGCATCGGATCGCAACAAACTGGTGCATTGCACCATCGACGGCGGACACGGGCAGCTGGTCTGCCTGGCGCCGGGAGTGAGCGGCGAGCTGCTGTCGGTGCTGTCGTGCTGGAACGGCGAGCCGCCGCTCGCGGTCCTGCTGCTGACGCCGCCGGGCCCGATGGACGCGGCGCAACTGCGTGCCCTGGTGGCCGGCGGCATTCATCACTGGCAGGCGCTGGAGCCGGACCCGGCCGGCGAGATCGCCGCCGTGCAGGTCGAGGCCGCGCTGGCGATGGCGCACGCGCGCCACGAGCATGACCGCGCGCTGCGCCTGGCGGCGACGCGCGCGCAGGAGCAGCTCGACGAACGCAAGTGGGTCGACCGCGCCAAGGGCGTGCTGATGACGGCGCGCGGGCTCGACGAGGACGAGGCGTTCCGCCTGCTGCGCGGCGCCGCGATGAGCGTGAACCTGCGCATCGGCGAGGTGTCGCGCGCGGTGTTCGAGGCCGCGCGCTGGGCCGACGCGATGAACCGCGCGGGCCAGCTGCGCATGCTGTCGCAGCGCCTCGTGCGGCTGGCCGCGCAACGGCTGCTGCGCATCGACACGCGCGACGCCGCCACGCAGGCCGTGCTGTCGCGCCAGCGCGCGCGCGACAACCTCGACATGCTGGCGGCGCAATGCGCGGGCACGGTCGCCGCGCCGGCCTGCGCGCGCGCGGCCACGTGCTGGGACGTGCTGACCCAGGCGCTGCAGGCCCCGCGCGTGGGCGCCGCCGACCTGCGCCGCATCGACGCCGCGGCCACCCGCATGCTGGACGCGGCCGAGTCCCTCACCGACGCGTTGCAGGAGGCCGCCGGCCGGCGGGCGCTGCATATCGTCAACCAGTGCGGGCGCCAGCGCATGCGGGCGCAGCGCATCGCCAAGCAATGCCTGCTCGATGCCGCGCACCCCGAAGGCGCCGACCCGCGGCCGCGCCACGATGCGCTGCTCGAGGCCTTCGAGCTCGCGCTCGTCGAGCTGGAGCAGGCGCCGCTCAGCTCGCCCGCCATTCGCGTGACGCTGGCGCACGTGCGCGACGAGTGGCGGCGCCTGCTCGGCGGCCTGCGCGCGGCGGACACCACCGACGGCCGGCGCGCGCTGGTGCAGGCCAGCGAGGCGATCCTGGATCGCCTGGACACGCTGACCGCCGCCTACGAGCACAGCCTGCAGGTGATCATGGCCTGACGCGCGAACTGCGCGGCAATTGCGGCGCTGATGCGCGGTTCGGCCGCGCGCGCTCGCCCGCAAGATCGACCCATCCGCCGCGGAACGGTCGTTCCGTCCGATGTATCGACTTGTTAGGACGGTGCCCATCTTGCGCGCCCTGGCCATCTCCACCCGCTTTCTCGCCGCCGTGCTGGCGCTGGGCGCGTGCGTGGCCGCGCACGCCGACCCGGCGGCCCCGCGCACCGACTTCCTCGATTCGCCCGCCGTCATCGGACTGGGCCGCTGGCAGTACGACCCGATCTTCCCGCTGCTGCCGGAGCTGCACGCCCCGGCGGTCTCGCGCTTCGCGTCGCGCTTTGCCGCGCTCGACGTGCCGGTGCGCGGCCAGGCCATGCAGCTGCGCGCCGCCGCGGGCAACAGCGCGGTCGAGGCGCCGCTGGAGACGGCCAACGACCGGCTGCGCCGGCTGCACGTCTTCACCGACGTCTCGCTCGGCGCCCAGTGGCGCGTGCGCGGCGGCGACGCCGGCTGGCTGCCGCACGTGGCGTGGCTGGCCGACGTCGAGACGACCGGCTCGCCCGCGTTCCGCGACCGCAACGTGCGCCCCTCGCTGCGCGCGACCGCGCAATGGGAGCTGCCGAGCCAGCTGTCGCTGGGCGTGATGCCCGGCGTGTACCGCGACCGCGGCAGCGACGGCAAGCACTACGCCGCCGGCGTCCTGGCCGTGACGCTGGGCCAGGCGTGGACGCCGCGGCTGCAGGGCTTCGTCGAGCTGGCCGGCCAGTGCGTGTCGCGCGTCCAGCCGGATGCATCGATGCTCAACCTCGATACCGGGCTCGCGTTCGCGGCGTCGCGGTCGCTGCATGTCGATGTGGTCGTGTCGCGGAGCCTGTCGGGGAGCGCGTCGCAGCAGTTGCGCGGTGGATTGGGCGTTTCGTCGCGCTTCTGACGCCGCAACAATTTGCAGCGCCCGCGCGGGCGGTCCGCGGGCCGATGCGCTCCAGGCGGTTCTGGCAAGCCCGGCCTTGGGCCTGCCAACCGGCCTGCGCATCGTGAACCAGTTCACGCCATGGCCCGCTCCGTCACCCCGCCGGGTGGCCGCCCGCCGTCCCGGACGCAGACCGTCGCATGCGCGCGGGCCTGCTCATCAGTCACCTCGCGTAACGTTACGAGACGAACAGGCACCGTTTCCACCGTCTCCTGCGTTGACGCCCTTCGCGGCAATCCCGCAAGATGACTTCACTCCCGCAGGACGCCGCGACCGGTGCGTGAACCCGCCGATCGCCAGGCGTCCTGTGTCGTCTCGGAACCGTCCTTCATGCGCCCCGTCCGTCTCCTTGCCGCCCTGGCGTTCGCCATGGCCTCGCCCGCCTTCGCCGCCGTCGACGACCAGGTCGCGCCGGCCACGCCGGTCGTCACGGCCAGCGCCCTCGCGGCAGGCGCGCGCCGGCTGGTCGACGACGCGATGGAGAAGCAGCGCGCGGTCGTCGCGGTGCTGCGCGACAACGTCGTCTCGCCGGTCATGGCCGGTTCGTGGCGCCTGAGCGTGGGCAAGCCCTACGTGCCGCGCGCCACCGCGCCCGTCACGCGCCCCGTGCCCAACGATTTCGCCGACGGCGCGCTGTCCGGCAGTGCCGAGGCCGACTCGCTCGACCTCACGCTCGGCGCACGCTGGCGCGTGCTGCACGGCGACGCCAACTCGCACGTGCCGATGGCCGCCTGGATGCCCGACCTGCAGGCCGCCGACGCGCGCGCCTCGGCGCTGCGTCCCACCATGAACCTCAGCGGCGAATGGGCGCTGCCCAACGATTTCTCGCTGGGCGTGATGCCCGGCATGGCGGTCGACTACAACACGCTGGGCCGCCGCCAGTCCAACGGCACCTTCGCGGTGACGCTGGGCAAGACGTGGTCGCCGCAATGGCGCACCTTCGTCGACATGGCGCGCGACCGCGTCGCCGGCGTGCAGATCGCCGGCGTGTCCACCAGCGTCGACGCCGGCGTCACCTTCGTCGCCACGCCCACCACGCAGATCGACTTCGCCGTCACGCGCGGCATCAGCGACACCGCGCCGCCGTTCCAGGCCGGCGTGGGCGTGTCCTCCAGCTTCTGACTCGCGACACTAGACGACCACCACCATCTTGCCGCCCGCCGCCTCGGCGTCGAGCAGTTCGTGCACGCGGCGGATCTGGTCGAACGCGAACTGGCGGGCAGGCGCGGCGTCCAGCACGCCGGCCTCCACCAGGTCGACGATGCGCTGCAGCGGCACCTCGCCCAGCGGGTAGTCCGCCGTGCCGTACACGAACGCGCTGGCAAACAAGCTGAGCTGACGTCCGCTGGGCAGGTGCAGCAGCGGATCGAACCGTTCGATCGGTCCGCCGCCACCGACGAATCCGGCCATGCAGACCCGGCCCCCGCGGCGCGCGAGCTGCAGGGATTCCAGCAGCGTGGACGTCCCCACGAGATCCAGCACCGCATCGACGCCGTCGGGCGCCAGTGCCTTCAGATCGCCGGCGAGGCCGCGTCCTTCGACGAGCACGTGGTGGGCGCCCTTGCCGAGCGCGACGCCGGCGCGATCGACATGGCGCACGCTGGCGACGACGGTCGCGCCCGCGTGGCGCGCGAGCGCGAGCGCCGCCTGGCCCAGCGCCGACGTCGACGCGCGCACCAGGACGCGGTCGCCGCGCCGCACGCCCAGGTTGTCGTGCAGGCAGCTCCAGGCGGTCGCCCAGGTCTCGGGCAGCGCGGCCAGCGTCGCCCAGTCCAGCCGCGAGCGCACCGGCACCACGTTGCCGGCCGGCACGTTCACCATCTCGGCATAGCTGCCGCTGCGCGTCCGGCCCAGGCCGCCCATCAGCGCCATCACGCGCTGGCCCGGCAGGAGGGCGCCGGCCGGGTCGACAACGACCTCGCCGACGCATTCGATCCCCGAGATCGGCGCCACCTCGCCCCACAGGCCCTGCCGGAAGTACTGCTCCGCGCGGTTGATGCCGAACGCCCGCACCCGCAGCGTCACCTCGCCCGCAGTGGCCTGCGGGTCGGGCACGTTGCGGATCTCGAGCTGGTCGGGGCCGCCGTAGCCGCGTCGAACGATCGCCTTCATGAACATCTCCTCGGTCGTGTTGGAGGCCGCAGTCTCCGATGGCGCCGCGAACAAGGAAATTTCAAAGTTCGACCGATGACTGTACATTCGACGAACAATGGACTTCACGCTGCAAGAGCTCTCCTGCCTGCTGTCCGTGGCCTCGGAAGGCAGCTTCCAGGCCGCGGCGGCGAAGTTGCACCGCACGCATCCGGCCGTGCACTCGGCCATCAAGCAGCTCGAGCAACGGGTCGGCGTGGCCCTGCTCGACCGGTCGCAGTACCGCGTGCGCCTGACCGAGGCGGGCCAGGCGTTCGCGCGCCAGGCCGGCGCGGTGCTGGAACAGGCGCGCCGCCTGTCCGATTTCTCCGAGCAGCTGACGCGCGGGGAGGAGTCCGACCTGCGCGTCGTCATCGGCGACCTCACGCCGACCACGCGCCTGCTCCCGCAGCTCAAGCGCTTCTTCGCGGCGTGGCCGCGCACGCGGCTGCACCTGCATTTCGAGGCGCTGAGCGGGCCGTGGGAACGCCTTCACGCCGGCGACGCCGACCTGATCGTGCACCACGTCGACAAGTCCGACGCCCGCCTCGAATGGGTCGGCCTGATGCCCGTCACGCTCGTGCCGGTCGCCGCGCCGCAGGGCCTGCCGTTCGCGATCACGCGTTCGCTGACGCCCGATCGCATGCGCGAGGCGGTGCAGGTCATCATCCGCGACTCCGCGCGCGCCGCGAGCCGCGACTATTTCGTGATCGAGGGCGCACGCAACTGGACGGTCGGCGACCAGCACACGAAGAAGGAGCTGATCCTGCGCGGCATGGGCTGGGGACACATGCCCCTGCACATGGTCGACAAGGAACTGCGCGCGGGAAAGCTCGTGTCGCTGGAAGGCCGCCACTTCAAGCGGTCGCGACTGGAGATCGTCGTCGCACGCCGCGCCGACCGCCAGCCCGGCCCGGTCGCCCGTGCACTGTGGGACGCCCTCGCCGAGCCGGCATGACGCTCCTGGATCCGCTCGGGGCGTTGCCCGCCACGAGACCCACTCACCCCACTCGGACGGTGCGACGGCCTGACGCAGCGCGCAGTCGATTGCGCAGGAGTTTCAGTGCAGCCGGCACCCGGCCAGGCAATGGCCGTCCGTGCAAAAAGCGGTCAAGATGGGATCACAAAGCCACGACGCTATGAATTCCCGTTGGCTAACGGTCGGCCATTTGTGATCACATCACGAGTCATCGGCTATGATCGAGGCATGACATCCTCGCTGCACGAATTCCTGGCTGCCCACCGCATCCACGAGGTGGAATGCGTCATCGCCGACATGACGGGCATTGCCCGCGGGAAGATCCTGCCGCGAGATCTGTTCCTGGCCAGTGGCGAGATGCGCATCCCCAAGAGCGTGCTGCTGAACACCGTCAATGGCCAGCAGCCGGACAACGGGCCCTTTGTCGGCGACACGGATCCCGACATGGTCTGCAGGCCGGATGCGCGCACGGTGCGAATCGTTCCGTGGGCGGCCGAGCCGGTCGCCGTGGTGATCCATGACTGCGAGGAGTGGGACGGCCAGCCGGTGCAGCTGTCACCTCGCGCAGTGCTTCGCCGCGTGCTGTCGCTCTATGAACGCCAGGGATGGCAGCCGGTCGTCGCGCCGGAGATGGAGTTCTACCTCGTCGCGCGCAACCAGAACCCGCACGAGCCGCTGCAGCCGCCGCTGGGGCGCACCGGCAAGCCCGAAGTCGGGCGCCAGAGCTACTCGATCGACGCGGTCAACGACTTCGATCCGTTCTTCATGGAGCTGTCGTCCTTCTGCGACCAGCACGCGCTCGGCGTCGAGACGCTGATCCACGAGGCAGGGCCGGGGCAGATGGAGATCAACTTTTCACACGGGAACGCGCTGGACCTGGCCGACCGCGTGTTCCTGTTCAAGCGCGCGGTTCGCGAGACCGCGCTGCGCCATGGCGTGTTCGCGACCTTCATGGCCAAGCCGATGGAAGGCGAGCCGGGCAGCGCGATGCACATCCATCAGAGCCTGGTCGATGCCGACGGCAGCAACCTGTTCAGCCGCGAAGACGGCGGCGCGTCGGACCTGTTCCACCGCTACATCGGCGGCCTCCAGGCCTACATCCCGCAGGTGATGCCGATGTTCGCGCCGTACGTGAACTCCTACCGCCGCCTCGCGCCCTACATGTCGGCGCCGATCAACGTGCGCTGGGGCTTCGACAACCGCACCTGCGGCATCCGTATCCCGAAGTCCGGCCCGCAGGCGCGCCGCGTCGAGAACCGCGTCCCCGGCGTCGACGCCAACCCGTACCTCGCGATGGCCGCAACGCTCGCGTGCGGCTGGCTGGGCATGCAGATGGGCCTGCAGCCGTCTGCGCCGACCGCCGACAGTGCGTGGAACGTCAGCCACGAGCTGCCCCGCCACCTCGAGGACGCGATCGAGGCCATGCGCGGCTGCGATGCGATCAAGGACGTGCTGGGCGAGAACTTCGTCGATGCGTTCTGTGCAGTCAAGGAACTCGAGTACGCCACCTACAACCGCGTCATCAGCAGCTGGGAGCGGGAACACCTGCTGCTGCTCGTCTGACATGAACACATCTCCTTCAGCCCCGCGCACCGGCATCGCGCCCGGGTGCGTCGCCGGTCTGCTCGAGCGGGAACGGGCCCTGTTCGAGCAGCGCAACCCGCGTTCCCGTGCGGTGGCGAGCCAGGCCGCCGCGCACCTGATGTTCGGCGTGCCGCTCCACTGGATGAGCGACTGGGGCACGCCATTCGCGCTGCAGGTCTCGGCCGCGAACGGTGCCACGCTCGCCGACATGGACGGCCACGAGCTGGTCGACTTCTGCCTGGGTGACACCGGCGCGATGTTTGGCCATTCGCCGCCGGCGGTCGCCTCGGCGCTGCAGCGCCAGGCGGTGCGCGGCTTGACGGCGATGCTCGCAAGCGAGGACGCCGAGGCGGTCGGCCGGCTGCTGTCCGACCGGTTCGGCCTGCCGCGCTGGCAGTTCGCGATGACGGCCACCGACGCCAACCGCTTCGTGCTGCGCTGGCTGCGCGCCGCGACGAGCCGCCCCGTGGTGCTGGTGTTCAATGGCTGCTACCACGGCACCGTCGACGATGCGTTTGTCGACCTCATCGATGGCCGGCCCGTGCAGCGGGCCAGCCTGCTTGGCCAGGTGCACGACCTGACTGCCACGACGCGCGTCGTCGAGTTCAACGACCTCGTCGCGCTCGAGGCCGCGCTGGCGCCCGGCGATGTCGCGTGCGTGCTGGCCGAGCCGGTCATGACCAACATCGGCATGGTGCTGCCCGAGCCCGGATTCTGGGAGCGCGCAAGCGAGCTCGTGCGACGGCACGGCAGCTTGCTGGTGATGGACGAGACGCACACCCTGAGCAGCGGCCCCGGGGGCTATGCGAGGGCGCACGGCATCGTCGCCGACGCGGTGGTGGTGGGCAAGGCGCTGGGCGGTGGCATGCCGTGCGCGGCCTACGGCTTCAGCGACGACGTCGCTCGCCGCGCCGAGGGCGCCAAGCGCGCCGCGGCGCCGGGCCACTCCGGCATCGGGACGACACTGACTGCGAACCTGCTGGCGATGGCGGCGATGCGCGCGACGCTCTCCGAGCTGCTGACACCGGAAGTCTTCGCGCCGATGCAGGCGCGGGCCGCCCGACTGGCCGAGGACCTGCGCGGGATCGTCGCGCGGCGAGGCCTGCCGTGGTGCGTGACCCAGGTCGGCGCTCGCACCGAGCTGCAATTCCGCGCCGCGCCCCCGCGCAACGGCAGCGAGGCGGCCGCCGCGATGGATGTCGAGCTCGAGCACGCGTTGCATCTGTACTTGCTCAATCGCGGCGTGCTGATCACGCCTTTCCACAACATGATGCTGGTCTGCCCCGACACCACCGACGCTCACGTCGAACGTCTGTGCACGACGCTGGATGCGGCGCTGGGAGAATTGGGAGCGGCCGCATGATGCCCGCGCTCGTCGACCCGAGGGGCCGGATCATGTCGGTCACCGACGCCCGGGTGATGCCTCACTTCGGCTTGGCGTGGAGGACGTGATGACCACCGGCCGGCAAGCGGTCACGACCCAGCAGGACGAGGTCTACGGCCGCCTGCGCCAATGGGTGACGGTGGGCCGATTCGTGCCCGGCGAGCGGCTGAAGATCCGGCAGGTCGCTGCCGAGATGGGCGTCGGCGTGATGCCCGTGCGCGCGGCGCTGCAGCGCCTTGCAGCGGAAGGCGCCGTCGTCAACGTGCCCCACGCGGGCGTCGCCGTGCCGCGCCTGACGGTGGCAGAGTTCGACGACTTGACTCAGATGCGCATGCTGCTCGAGGGCGAGGCTGCTGAACGCGGCGCGCTGAGGCTCGACGCGGAGCAGCGGCGCCAGTTGCAGACGCTGTGCGAGCGCATGCAGCGCGCTCTGGAGCACGGTCGCACCAGGGACTACCTGTCGGCCAACGAGGACTTCCACGGTTTGCTCTATCGCGCCGCGGGCTCGCCGACGCTGTTCGCGCTGATCGACACGCTGTGGCTGAAGGCCGGCCCGGTGTCGAACCAGTTGTTCGAGACGCCGGAGGCCACGGACGCCCTCAACGCCGCCCACGAGGCCGCGCTCAAGGCGCTTGCCCGCGCCGACAGTTCGGGCGTTCGGCGCGCGATCGAGCAGGACATCTTCGTCGCGGCGCAGTTCCTGCGACCGCGCGTGCGCCTTGCACAGGACTAGCCTTCGGACCTTGGCATCCGCATCGGCCTGATCCGAAAACCAGTCACCAGTGAACGACCGCTCCCGGCTGCAATTCGCCTCGTGGCGGCCCGGCCGATCGCGGCCATGGCGAGCGCTTCTCTTCGCGCGGTCGCTTTCATGGAACGAATCACATCCGCGCCCTCAACAGACTCCGCGATCGGCCGATGAGAACGATGCGAGGTTGACGGATGATGGATCGCTTGCGACGGCTTGCCGCCGCGAGCGCGGCGATCGTCTGCGCGGCGCGCGCGCACGGGCTCATGCGAACCCAGCGGCAGCCGCCCTCGCGCCACACGCATCGACAGACGACACCCGTGAGCGGGTCGAGCCCCACTCGTCGCGGTCGCCTTGCTTGTCGAAGTCATCGCTCGAGAGCCGCCATTCATCGGACCAGCTCGAAATCCAGCCCGATATCCGCCGCGGGCGCGCTTTGCATCAGCCGCCCGACCGAGACGTAGTCCACTCCGCTCGCCGCGACCGCGCCGATGTTGTCGAGACGCACGCCGCCGCTGGCCTCGGTTGCCGCACGGCCCGCCACCAGCGCCACGGCGTCTGAAAGCATCGTCGGCGTCATGTTGTCGAGCAGGATATGCGTGGCGCCGGCCATGATCGCGGGCTCGATCTGGTCGATCCGGTCGACCTCGCAGATGATCCGCTCGACGCCCGCCGCCTTGGCCCGCGCCACGGCCGGCCCCACGCCGCCCGCCACCGCGACATGGTTGTCCTTGATCATCACCGCATCCCACAGGCCCATTCGGTAGTTGGTGGCGCCGCCCATCCGTGCCGCGTACTTCTCCAGCGCGCGCAGGCCCGGAATGGTCTTGCGGGTGTCGAGCAGCGTCGCGCGGCCGTGCATCGCCTCGACATAGGCGCGCGTCATCGTGGCGATGCCCGAGAGGTGCTGGACGGTATTGAGCGCGTTGCGTTCGGCGGTGAGCAGCGCGCGGGCGTTGCCGGCGATTCGCATCAGCGCGGTCCCGGGCGTGACGCTCTGGCCATCCTGCACCAGCAATTCGATCGCACACGCCGGGTCGAGATGGCGAAAGAACGCGGCGGCCAATGGCAGCCCTGCGACGGTGATCGCCTCGCGGCTGTCCATCACCCCGGCAAAGCGCGCGTCCGCCGGGATGACGCTCTCCGAGGTGATGTCGCGTCCGCCACCGGGAAGGCCGATGCCGAGGTCTTCGGCCAGCGTGGCGTTGACGAAGGCAGCCAGGTCGAAGCCGGCGAGGGTGAAAGTCATGCGCGTCCTTCGAGCCAATTGCAGGGCGTTTCGAAGTCGATCGGCATGTTCAGCGATCCGACCGCTCGACGACGACCTCGCTGAACTGGAGCACCGGCGCGATGTCCGTGTAGTTGGCGATGTCGGCCATGATCTCTGCGCGGTGCTCCTGCAGGGCGGCCTCGTAGCCTTCGGCCGAATCACAGATGAACGCGCACATGGCCACGAAGGCGGGCGGTGCGCCGGGCGCTCTGCCGGCCAGGCCTTTTTCGACGGTGTAGTAGGCGCAGGCACTGCCCAGCCTGGCCTTCATCATCGGCATATGCCGGTCGCGGTAGTAGGCATGATCGAAGCGCGCGCCTTCGGTGTACGGGTACATCACGTTGACCTTGATCATGGGTTGGCCTCCTGGACAAGTTCAATTCGACATCTGCGGATGCATGAAAGCGGGCGGAACCGCCGCACGGCGTCAGCCGCTTGATCCCGGCGGAAGATCATCTCCTGGCTCGTCACCCGAGCCATGCGAAGGCCGAGTCGAAGCACACCCGAACCTCTGCGCCCCGGCGGGCGGCAGACCAGGGCCTGGAAAGCGCGCGACACCCTCCTCCAGCGGCAGACGCAAGACATTGGTCAGGTAGCTGACGGTCCGGTAGAAGCCTGCCAGCATGAGCAATTCGAGGAGGGCGCCTTCCGAAAATCGCATTTGCAGTGCCCGCCAAAGCTCGTCGCCCACGTCACAGTCCCGATGAAGTGCATCGCACAGGCGCAGCAAGTCGCGATCCTCGTCGGACCAACACGGGTCGTCAGCACTGCCGTGGGCGAGCGAATGGATCGCCGCCGCATCGAGGCGCGCCTTCGGAGCAAACAGGGCCACGTGCACGCCCCATTCGTACTCCGAACCGCAAAGCGCCGCGGTCCGGTCGATCACGATCTCTCGCTGGCGCAAGGTCAGGTGACCACGATCCAGCAGGGATCCGCTGAAGAACTTGTCGAACAGGCGGGAGTCGCGTGCCAGGGTCGTGAAGAGTCGCAGCGGCGGAGCGCCATGCATGACGGCATCCAGCCGGCACTGCAATTTCGCGTCATAGGGCGGATCGAGAGGCGAAATGCGCGCGGCCATGTGGACTTTCAAGCTACACTTTTCATAGCAGAATATCAAGCGCGCTATGGAAAGTAAAGCATGGCCATTCCCAAGGCAGGAACGAATGTCAGAGGCTCCAGGACGGGCCGGCCGATCATGGTCGTGCTCGACCTGCTTGGGCGCCGCGGCGCCTTGCGTGTGCTTTGGGAACTGCGTGGCGAACCACTGACCTTTCGCGCGCTGCAGGAAGCTTGCGACACCAACCCCAGCTTGCTGAACACGCGCTTGACGGAGCTGCGCGCCTCCAACCTCGTGGACCATTCCGAGGGCGGCTATCACCTGACGACCAGTGGGCGCAGCCTGTGCGTCGCGATGCAACCCTTGTCCGCATGGGCTTCGGCTTGGGCGGCTGCAGAGGAGCGCCGCGTGGGCAAGCCCGCGCAGCCAAGGCGCGACAGTACACGCAAGAGCAGCAAATCGCGGGCCGTCGAATGATTCCGGCCACTGCGGAAGTCGTATGCAAGCGGCCGGTGAAGTCAGGTGGACGCGGCGCGCGCCCGCTCAGCGCCGATTGACGCCATCAGTCCGGAGCTGTTCCGCCCTTCAGGCCGGCCAGCCTGGCTTCGACTTCGCGTTTCCCGACGCCCCGCAGGGCCGCAATCGCCGCCAAGGCCTGCGGCCTGGGCTTTGCCTTGCCCGCTTCCCAAGCGTAGATCGATTGGCCGGTGGCGCCAACCAGGAGGCCGAAATCTGCCGCCGACAGCCCGAGACGCTTCCGATTGGCAGCCATGCCTGCGGCGCGGAAACGCAGCCCAGCAGGTTCGGCAGTCCCGGCGGGGTC
>DATCRO010000974.1:0-5694 GCA_036569025.1 Burkholderiaceae bacterium | reverse complement strand
GACACGGTGCAAGCCCTGCGCGGCGACGCGGCCCGCCACGCCCGCCAGGTCGACGCCACCCGGCGCTGGCTGGACGGCGCCACGGCGCAAGTCGCCCGCGACATCGTCGTCCTCGGCGACCCGCGCTATCCGCCCCTGCTGCTGCACACGGCCGATCCGCCGCTGCTGCTGTTCACGCTCGGCCGCGTCGAGCTGTTGGCGGCCGACAGCGTGGCCATCGTGGGCAGCCGCCGCGCCACGCCGCAGGGCCTGGACAACGCACGCGCGTTCGCGCGCTTCCTGAGCGAGCGCCGGCTCACCGTCGTCTCGGGCCTGGCGATGGGCATCGACGGCGCCGCGCACGAAGGCGCGCTCGCAGGCCCGGGCAGCACCGTCGCCTTCGTCGGCACCGGCCTGGATCGTGTCTACCCCGCCCGCCACGTCCCGCTGATGAAGCGCATCGCCGAACAGGGCCTGGTCGCGAGTGAGTACCCGCTAGGGGCGCCAGCCCGGCCAGAGAACTTTCCGCGCCGCAACCGCCTGATCGCCGGCATCTCGCGCGGCACGCTGGTGGTGGAGGCGGCGCTGGAATCGGGGTCGTTGATCACGGCGCGCATGGCCGTGGAATGCGGACGCGAGGTCTTCGCGATCCCCGGCTCGATCCACTCGCCGCAGGCCACGGGCTGCCATCGGCTGATCCAGGAAGGCGCCAAGCTCGTGGAGAGC
This sequence comes from Burkholderiaceae bacterium, assembly GCA_036569025.1. Classification (GTDB taxonomy): domain Bacteria; phylum Pseudomonadota; class Gammaproteobacteria; order Burkholderiales; family Burkholderiaceae_C; genus Scleromatobacter. Next base: position 4,989 of record DATCRO010000974.1, on the reverse strand, counting down.
GGCGACGACGTGCTGCGCGAGCTGCGGCCGGACGACAGCCCGCGGCGCGCGCGGCTGTCGCCGCCGCAGCCCTCGCTGTTCGCCGCCCCGGGCGCCGGCCCGCGCGACGCGAACGAGGCGCCCGAGACCCCCGGCACCGACGCCGCCCTGCGCACGGCGCTCGGCTACGACCCGGTCAGCTTCGACGTGCTGTCGGCCCGCACCGGCCTGCCGGCCGACCAGCTCGCGGCGCAGTTGCTCGAACTCGAGCTGGCAGGGATGGTGCAGCGGCTGCCCGGTGGTCTGCTGCAGCGGCGCGGACAGGCCTGAGGGCGGGGAGGGAATCCGGCCGGCATCCCGTCGGTCGAGCCTGCGATCGTCGCACCAAAAAGGGCCAGCGGCGCATCCGGACGATGTAAATCCGGCCCCCGCAACGACGATTTCACAAAGGTCCAACAGCGGGGCTTGCGCCGCCCAACTCGCGCTTGCCGCCACCGGTCGCTGCGGTATAGTCAGTCCATATGTTCGACGTCCTTGTCTACCTGTACGAGAACTACTGGCGACCGGACGCCTGTCCAGACCACGACCAGCTGTCGCGCAAGCTCACTGCGGTCGGGTTCGAGACGGACGAGATCCAGGAAGCCCTGCACTGGCTCGACGGCCTGGCCGACACGTCGCAAGGCTACACGGGCACGCAGTCCGAGGACGCCATCCGCCTGTATTCCGACCGCGAGATCGAATCGCTGGGCGAGACCTCGATCGGCTTCGTCACCTTCCTCGAGTCGGCCGGCGTCCTGCCGCCGCCGATGCGCGAGATGGTGATCGACCGTGCCATGGCCGCCGGCGGCAACCCGCTCGACCTCGACGACATGAAGATCATCATCCTGATGGTGTTCTGGAGCCTGGGCGAGGAGCCCGACGCGCTGATCCTGGACGAGCTGTTCGTCGCGCCGGAAGAGCGCCTGATCCACTGACGGCGGCGTCGAGCACGTCATGAGAAACGGCTCCCGCGGGAGCCGTTGTCGTTGGTGGAAGGCGGGGTTGGGAAGACGGGGTCAGGAAGACGGGGTCAGGTCTTGAAAGTTGCGCGGGCACCGCTCCCCTGATGCAAGCGATTTGGCGCGCAACCTTCAAGACCTGACCCCGTTCCCTCTGACCCTGTTCCCTACTTGAGGCGGTCCGGATCCTGGTTGATCTTCTCGATCGCGGTGCGCGTGGCGGCGATCGTGAGCGACTCGTCCTGCGCGGGCACCAGCAATTGCGCCTGCAGAAACGCCGCCAGGCGCCGGCGCTGGAACAGCACGCAGCGGCCGCCGGCCGACACGAACAGCGACAGCTGCTTGCGCATGCCTTGCCATGCCAGCTGCATCGCCTCCTGGCGGTCGCGGTACTCCAGCATGTACCACGCGCCCACCAGCATCTCGTCGGTGGCCGCGAGCGCGCCGGCGGTCGGCGTGGCGCCGCCTTCGGCGACGATCTCGAGCTCGTCGGACTCGTGGCCGGACAGGTCGAGCGCGAACGAGTCGTCCAGCTCGAAGTCAGCGTCCGGCAGGATCTCGTCGAGCGCCTCCAGACGCTGCTTCATGCGACCGAACTGGTCGGGATCGATGGTGGACGTGCGGGCCGCGAAGGCCGCCGTCAGCGCCATGTTGAGCGAGCGCAGCGAGGCCTCCTGGCGATCGTGCGGCAGGCCGCTGGACGTCATGCCCTGGCGCAGGGCGGCCAGCATCGGCCCGAGCCGGCGGATGACCTCGGCGCGCTCCTCGCGCGTGGTCTTGGCGCTCGCGATCCATACCAGGTCCAGCGCGGTCTCGCGCACGGCGCGCGTCTCCTCGCCCTGCAGGCCGTGGCGCATCGCTGTGGTGGCCAGGATGTCGGCCCAGATCTGGAACAGGAACTCGCGCACGCCGTCCTGCACCGGCACGCCGTCCAGCAGCTTGCGCAGCTCGATGGTGTACTGGATGGCCAGCGTCTCGCGCTGCTCGACCTGGCTCGCGAGCGAGACGCCCTTCTTGGTCGTCTCGTTCTGGTCGCGGAAGAACTTCTCGAGGAAGCGCTCGAACTCGACGAGCACCGTCTGGAACACCTTGCGGCCCGTCTCCGGGAACGCCTCGACGACCTGGACGACCCGCGCCACCTCGCTCTCGAGCTCGGGGCCGGCGCCCTGCGGCGCGGCGTCGAAGCCCATCACGCAGGCGCCCATGCGGTCGATCAGGCGGCGCGCCGGATGCTGCGCCGACGAGAAGAAGTCGGGCTCGGCCATCGCGACGCGCAGCGTGGGCATCTGCAGGCGCGCGAACCACACGCGCACCGCCGACGGGATGCGCTCCTCGGTGAGGATGGCCGCGAACATCATCGCGACGACCTCGATCGTGGCGCGCTCCTCCTGCGTGCTCGCCTGCGTCTTGAGGGTCTGCTTCTGTTCCTGCAGGACGCCGGCGACCTCGGCCGGCACCATGACGGCGCCCTCGACGTGCCGCGCCTCGACCTGTTCGACGACGGCGCGCTGCGCGACCGCGATCGCGCCCGTCATCTCGTTGGACGGCATCACGAACCGCTGCGTGTTCATGAAGCCCTGGACGTGGCGCTCCATCGTGCGGCCGAAGCGGCGCAGCGTGGCGTCGACCTGCACCTGCTGCGGCGACAGGAACTGGCCGCCGGGCCCGCGCTTGTTGCTGACGCCCACGTTGGGCGCGCCGTTCAGCGTGCCCGGCTGGCTGTCCGGGCCGTAGGGATTCGCGCCGCGGCCGTAGCCGGTCGAACCATAGCCCGTGGCCCCGTAGCCGGTCGCGCCGTAGCTCGTCGCGTTGTAGCCGCCCCCCGCCTGGCCCGGGCCACCCGGGCCGCCGGCTTGGCCGGCCGCGGCCGGCTGGACGCCGTAGCCGGCGCTGCCCGCCCCGCCAGTCGCGCCCGCGTGGCCCGCCCCCGGGCCATTCGACGGTGCGCCTTGGCCGCCGCGGTCACCTTGGCCGCCCTGCCCGGCTTGGCCGCCCGCGTAGCCCACCGGGCCGTTCTGGCCGGCGGGCCCACCGCCGTGGCCGGCCTGGCCGCCGACGTAGCCGCCGCCATAGCCGCCCTGCCCGCCAGGACCGCCCTGGCCTCCATGGCCGCCGCCCACGCCGCCGTAGCTCGTATGGCCGCCGCGCTGGCTGTCGGCGTAGCCGCCGGGGCCCGCGCCGTGGCCGCCCGCGCCGCCGTACTGGGTCGGCGCGAACTGGGTGCCGCCGCTGCCGGTGGTCAGCGCGCCGCCGCTGGTCGACTTGAAGTCTTCCAGCGGCATCTGGCGCGAGGCCACCATCGAGCCGCCGCGGTCGACGCTGCGCCGGATCAGCGTGCGCAGGTTGACCTCGGGCAGCACGCCCTTCTCCACGAGGAAGCGGTTCGCGTCGTGGTAGGCCTCGGTGCACAGGGCCGCGAGCTCCACCTTCATGATGTTCTCGACGTCGGCCCAGGCACCGGTGCCGAAATCGCTGTCGATGAACGAGCGCACGATGACCTTGGCCACCTGCTGCGGGCGGAACAGGTCGTGCTCGGCCAATTCCTCCAGTCCCTCGAGCGCGGCGACGCGCGTCTTGAGGTCGTTCAGCTCCCAGACGGCCTGGTCGACGATGGCCTGCGCCAGCCGGGAGATGAAGATCTCCTTCTGCACCGTCTCGTCGTCGACCAGCATCAGTTGCTGGGAGTGGCCGGTCATGGCCGAGACCAGGCCGCCGGTCGTGGTGTTGGGGCGATCGGCGGTGGCGGCGTCGCGCAGCATCTCGTTCTGCCGCTCGATCCACTCCTCGCCGTGCGCCATCAGCGCCTGCATGGTGTCGCGGCGCTGCATCGCCACGGAGCGCTCGGCCGGCTTGTCCAGCGCCGTGCGGGCGGCCTCCAGAACGGCCGCCAGCAGGCGAGAGCCGGCCTCGGCCAGTTGCTCGGCGAACATCCGCCGCGCTCTTCGCGCGATCTCTGGCGACGATTTGCCTTCGGCCATCCGGCTGCTTCGCTTCCCTTACAAAGTGAGCGCTGCGGTCTGCGCTATGTGCGCAATCTACACCACGGCGCCCGCGTTCGGGTCATTCGGGTCGATCTCGGCCTTCGCGGCGCGGACCAGGTCTTCCCGCTTGACGCCCAGCCACATGGCGATGGCGGCCGCCACGAACACCGACGAATAGATGCCGAAGCAGATGCCGATGGTCAGCGCCATCGCGAAATAGTGCAGCGTCGGGCCGCCGAAGATCAGCATCGACAGCACCATCATCTGGGTGCAGAAGTGGGTGATGATCGTGCGGCTGATGGTGCTGGTGATCGCGTGGTCGATCACCTGCATCGTCGACAGCTTGCGGAAGACGCGGAAGGCCTCGCGGATCCGGTCGAAGATGACCACGGACTCGTTGACGGAGTAGCCCAGCACCGCAAGCACGCCCGCCAGCACCGACAGGCTGAACTCCCACTGGAAGAACGCGAAGAAGCCCAGGATGATGACGACGTCGTGCAGGTTGGCGACGATCGCGGCGATGGAGAACTTCCATTCGAAGCGGAACGCCAGGTACAGCATGATGCCGATGACCACGCTGATCATCGCGTAGATGCCGTTGCGCATCAGCTCGTCGCCGACGGACGGCCCCACCAGCTCGCTGCGCTTCATCACCACCGGCTCGGCCTTGGCCGCGTTCAGGCAGGTCGGCCGGGTCGGGTCGGCGGCGCTGATGCTGCCGGACTCGGCGGCGCACAGCGCGCCGAAGACGCGGTCAGGCACCTTCTTCTGGTCGATGCCGGCCTTGGTTGGCACGCGGATGATCACGTCGTGCGAGGTGCCGTAGTTCTGCACCTGGATGTCGCCGTAGCCCAGGCCGCCGACGACGCCGCGCAGGCGTTCCAGGTTGACGCTCTGCGCGTACGTGGCCTCGACGGCCGTGCCGCCGGTGAACTCGATCGAGAAGTTCAGGCCGCGGGTGACCAGGAAGAACACGGCCGCGAGGAACGTGAGCGCCGAGATGATGTTGAACACCAGCGCGTGCCGCATGA
>DATCRO010000973.1:0-7967 GCA_036569025.1 Burkholderiaceae bacterium | reverse complement strand
CGCGACCGCCCGACTGCGGCGCGCCCGCAACGGTGCCGCCGCGTTCGTCACGACCCGATACCCGCGGTCACATCGCACGGCGGGCCGCATGGAATACTGTCCCGGATGGAACAGCCCCCTTCCCCGGCGAACGCGCCGCCGCCCCGCTCCGAGCGCCCGACGCTGGACGAGCTCACGGCCATCGCGCTCGGCGCCGACCCGCGGCGCATGAGCCCGGTGCAGCTGTACCTGGGCGTGAAGGGCCGCATCCCGCGCAGCACCTATTGGCTGCACGGCGTGCTGTCGCTGCTGCTGGCCGGCGTGGTGCTCGACGGCCTGCTGGCCATCGCGCGCGTCGAGCCGGACACGGCCAACGGGATCGTGAGCCTGCTGCTGCTGTGGCCGCTGATCGCGGTGTCGGCCAAGCGCCAGCACGACTTCGACTTCTCGGCCTGGTGGGCGCTGATCCACTTCGTGCCGGCCGTGGGCTCGCTCGTGCTGCTGCTGGCCGACGGCCTGGTGCCCGGCACGCGCGGCCCCAACCGCTTCGGGCCCGACCCGCGCCAAGCCGGGGCGGCCAAGCGCCTCAATAGCGGCCATTGATGCCCGCCATGCGCAGGAACCAGTGCGCCACCATCGCCACGAAGGTGCGGCGCAGCACGGCCAGCCAGCCCTTGGCATAGGGCGGCGCCATCACGGGGCTGGACGCGGCCATCGCGATCTCCAGCTCGTCGGCCACGCGGCGCGCGAACGGCGCGTCGTTGACGACGACGTTGGCCTCCAGGTTCAGCAGCAGCGACAGCGGGTCGATGTTGGAGCTGCCGAGCGTGGACCAGCCGTCGTCGACCACGGCCATCTTCGCGTGCAGGTAGGCCGGCGTGTACTCGAAGATCTGCACGCCGCGGGCCAGCAGTTCGTCGTACAGCACCCGCGCGGCGACGCCGGCGATGCGGTAGTCGATCTTGCCCTGCAGCAGCAGCCGCACCTTCACGCCGCGCTCGGCGGCCTTGGCCAGCGCCTTGCGGAAGTGGCGGTCGGGGTAGAAGTACGGCGTGACGAGGTCGATGCGATGACGCGCGTGCTGGATGGCCTCCATGTACACGCGTTCGATCGAACGGCGCTGGCGCAGGTTGTCGCGCACCACGAACGCGAGGCTCACCGGCGGCTGCGCGATGTTGGGATTGGCGCGATGCGGCCGCACGATGCGCAGGCGGGTCGCGAGGCGCCTGGCGCGCGCCACCGGTGCCGCGCTGCGCACCAGGCCCGCGAGCTCGTCGCGCCACACGCGCCCCAGCATCGCGCGGGTCCAGGTCGCCTGCACCGCCTGCTCGATGTCCGCCACGGCGGCGCCGCGCACGCGGCACGCGAAGTCCAGGCGCGGGGCCTCGCTCCAGCCGTGGTGCAGGTCGTTGCGGTCGGCGATCAGGTTGATGCCGCCGACGAAGCCGACCTGGCTGTCGACGACGCACAGCTTCTGGTGCAGCCGCCGCGCCTGGCCCGGCTGCAGGTAGCTCCACCAGCGGTCGATCGGCCGGAACACCGCCAGCTCCACGCCCGCGGGCACCATCCATTCGCGCAGCGCCGCCAGCGTCGCCTTGGAGCCGAAGCCGTCCACCACCACGCGCACCTGCACGCCGCGGCGCGCCGCCTCGGCCAGCAGCAGCGCCAGCGTCTGGGCGACGGCGTCGTCATGGAAGATGTACGTGGCCAGCCAGATCGCGTGGCGAGCCTGCGCGATCGCCGTGCCCATCGCGGGGAACAGGTCGTCGCCGCCGCGCAGCAGCTCGATCGAATGGCCGCCCTCGAACTTCGGCTTGACGCCGAGGGTCCAGGGGGCGCGCGTGTTCACGCGCTCACGACGCTTGGCGCGAATCGCAAGACTCCCACGGTTGGTTCCGGTCGGCCGGAAGGACCCGGCCACGACGGGCGCCGCGCGCCCAGCCGTCAATTTAGCTCAAGCCAGCTCGAGCTCGGCGACGTACGGCAGGTGGTCGGACATGCGCGCCCAGCCGCCGCCGCGCGGCACCATCGTGCCCTCGCAGCTGAAGCCGCGCATGTAGATGCGATCGAGCGAGAACACCGGCAGGCGCGACGGGAACGTCGGCCGCTTGGGCAGGCGCGCGTCCTTGGACAGCGCGCGCGACAGGCCGGCGGCGGCCATCGGCTCGTCCAGGCGTTCGCCCCAGTCGTTGAAGTCCCCGGCCACCAGCACCGGTTCGCCGGCCGGCAGCTCGCTGGCGATGAACTGGGCGAGCCGCTGCGCCTGGCGCATGCGGCTGGAATGCACGAGGCCGAAGTGCGCCACGATCGCATGCACCGTCACGCCGTTCCAGTCGACCGGCACGTACAGCAGGCCGCGCTGCTCGAAGCGGTGGTCGGACACGTCATGGTGCCCCACGTCGCCGAGCGGCCAGCGCGAGAGCAGCGCGTTGCCGTGCTCGCCGTGCCTGGTGAACGCGTTGGTGCGGTAGGCCGAGTTGTAGCCCTCGGGCGCCAGGAATTCGGCCTGGCCCTGCTCGGGCCAGCCCATGATGGTCTGGTCGAAGCGCGCGGCGTCGCGCGTGTGGTGCAGCCGCACCTCCTGCAGGAAGACGAGGTCGGCGTCCAGCGCCTCGACGCCCAGCACCAGGTTGTGGATCTCCAGCCGCTTGGCCGCGCCGAGCCCGCGCACGCCCTTGTGGATGTTGTACGTGGCGACCCGAAGCCGCGTCGCGGCGGTGATCGTCTGGGAGGGCAGGATCGTGAAGTCCGACGCGGTGTTCATCACGGCAGGAAGTCCACGCCGCAAGGCGTGCAATGAAGTCGACGAGTTCCTCCGCGGACCTTTCAGCGGGGCGATCAGTCTGGCAATCCTCATGCCCTTGGATGATGCCACTGTCGGGCGCGGGATTCGATGACCCTCGCGCCGTCAGGACGACGGCATCACGGGGATGACGCGGCGCCGTCCGGCGCGGCGCGTCATTCCTTCCAACGCGGCAGGTGCAATATCGCCTCGGCGTTCGACGGCGAGAAACACGCGTCCGCCGCCTCGCGCCACGGCAGCCAGCGCAGTGCCGTGTGCTCGCGCGGCGCCAGGGCGACCGGCGTGCCCGCGGGCACCTCCAGCGCGAAGACGTGCTCGGTGTTGTGCGTCACCCCGGGCGCGTAGCGGGCACGCCAGCGCGGGTAGATCTCGTAGACGTTGACGAGCTCGCAGTCGCGCAGCGCGGCCAGCGGGATGCCCGCCCCGCCGACGACGATGCCGGTCTCTTCGCCGACCTCGCGGATGCAGGTCTGGACCAGCGATTCCTCGACGCGATCCTTGGAGCCGGTGACGCTCTGCCAGAACCCGGGCGCGTCGGCGCGCTCCAGCAGCAGCACGTCGAGCGCCGGCGTATGGATGACGACGAGGACGGACTCGGGGATCTTGTACGGACGGGACTCGGGGGACGCGGCACTCATGCGCGCATGCTAGCGCGCGTCCCGCCCGTGAAGGGCGAACCAGACGCTGGCCACGCACGGCACGCCCAGACCGATCCACGTCATCCAGTCCCATTGGCCGCAGGCCGGTCGTCGCGTCGGGCACAGGACGAGCAGGAAGTCCGTCGAGACCCGGCTGCTCCACTTGCGCAGCCAGGACCGGACGCGCGTCGTGCCGGGCGACATCAGTACGCGAAGGTGCCCGAGACCGTCACGCTGCGCGGCGCGCCCACGGTCAGGTAGCCCTGGCCCGGATAGCCGCCCGACGAGGCCCAGTAGTTGCGGTTGGTGACGTTGTCGATGCCCGCGCGCAGCGTGACCTGGTGCGCGCCGACGTCCATCTCGTAGCGCGCGCCGACATCCAGGCGCGTCCAGGCCGGCACCACCTCGGTGTTGCCGGTGTCGGCGAACTGCCTGGCCGTGTGCACGCCGCGCACGTTCAGCGCAAGGCCCTGCACGCTGGGCACGTCGAAGTCCAGGCCCAGGTTGAACTGCGAGCGCGGCGAGCCGATCACCTCCTTGCCCAGGAGCCTGGCATCGAGGAAGCTCGCGCCGCCCAGCACGCGCACGCCCGGCATGGCCTCGCCGTACACCGAGATCTCGGCGCCGCGATTGTGCTGGGTGCTGTACAGGCCGAACAGGCTCGCATCGGGGTCGGCGGCGTCGGGCGTGACGGCGTAGTTCGGCTTGCGCGACCTGAACACGCTCACCGTGCCGCCGTAGCCGCCGGTGTCGACCTTGATGCCGATCTCGTCCTGCCTGGTCTGGTACGGCTTGAATGCCTCGCCCATGTTGGCGACCTTGTGCGCGACGAAGTTGCTGTCGAACCAGGTCCGGGGCGCGACGTCGCCCGCCACCAGTCCTTCGATGTACGTGCCGAAGAACGACACCTGCTTGTTCAGCTTGAACACGATGCCGGCCACCGGCGTGATGCGCGCCCCGGCGCTGGCGGGCGTGCCGAGCGCGCCGGTGCCGTAGTCGTACGACGTGCTCTCGATCTGCTGGCGGCGCGCGCCGAGCATCAGCAGCACGCGGTCGCTCGCCAAGGCCAGCGTGTCGGCCAGCGCCTCGCTGCGGGTGACCACGCGCAGCGTCGTCAGCGGGTGCGCGAGGTCGCTGCCGCCGGTGTAGTACGACTCGTCGGGCACGGGGATGAAGGTCGTGTCGTACAACGTGCCGGCCGCCACGCCGCCGAAGCTGGAGAACGCGAACGCGTTCCTGGACACTGCCCGGTAGGCGCCGTACGAACCGACGATCGTGTGCCTGACGGGGCCGGTGGCGAAGCTGCCGCGCAGGCCCGCCTCGCCCGTCATGATCGAGTCCTTGCGGGCGTTGGCCGCCGCGTACAGCGTCTGCGAGGCGTCGGCCGCGTCGATGCCGGGCACCTCGAGCTGGTTGTCCTCCTTGCCGTCGCGGAAACCGCCGGCGGCCCAGGCCGTCACCGAGGGCAGGATGTCGACTTCGGCCCGCAGCGTGCCGAAGGTGTCGCGCTCGCGCGAGTACGTCCACTTCTGCGCGAACTGCTTGTCCGCGCGCGGCGCGACGGGCACGCCGCCGACCACGTCGATGTTGGGTGTCGCGCCCTTGACGTCGTTGTCCTGCGTGCCGACGTCGGCCGACACGCGCAGGCCGCCCAGGTGCCAGTCGGCGCCCAGCAGCGCCGCGTCGAGCTTGTCGCGCTCGCCCTTGACCGCGGTGTCGCCCTCGCTGTGGACGACGTTGGCGCGCAGGCCCAGCTCCTTATGCCCGCCCCAGCGATGGCCGACGTCGATGGCCTCCGACAGCTGGCCCGCATCCAGGCCCACGGTGATCTCGGCCTGCGGCGCATTGCCCGCTCGCTTGGGCATGACGTTGACCGCGCCGCCCAGGCCGCTGCCGCCCGGGGCCGCGCCGTTGAGGAAGGCGCTCGCGCCGCGCAGCACCTCGACCCGCTCGACCAGTTGCGCCGCCAGGTACTGGCGCGGCAGCAGGCCGTACAGGCCGTTGTAGGAGATGTCATCGGAATAGACGACCAGGCCACGCACCATGTAGGCCTGCTGGAAGTTGCCGAAGCCGCGCGTGACGCGCACGGCCGGGTCGTTCTGGAGCACGTCGGCGAGGCTCGAGGCCTGCTGGTCCTGGATCAGCTTGGCGGTGTAGTTGGTGATGGTCAGCGGCGTGGACATGATGTCCTGGCTGCCCAGCAGGCCGACGCGGCCGCCGCGGGCCACCTGGCCGCCCGCGTACGGCGCCTTGAGGCCGCCCGCCGATGCGTCGGCGCTGATGACGACCTGCTGCGTCTGCGGCTCGCTCGCGGCGGCGGCCGGCGCGGCGGCGGCCTGCGCGCGGGCCTGGCCCGCGGCCAGCAGGAGGATGGCGGCGGACAACGCGCTGAGGCGGAAGCTGGCATGCAGCATGGATTTCCTGAGGTGCATGACCCGCAGACGCGACTTATTCTCATTCATATGAGCTGCAATTCTCCCTGGCTCGGCGGTGTCGACGGTCCGGGCGCGTGCCACGCGAACATCGATCGTCGCGGGCCATGGTAGGCCGCCCTGGCCCGGGAGCTGGACCGGTCGGCGAAGCGGGCCGAGCGACCGTCCCGCGACTCGCGGCCGGCAGCGCGCCGCGACCTGCGAAAATGGCCGATTCACCTCGCCATGCCCATGAATCCGCAAGTCCAAGCCAAGGTCACCGCGCTGCAGGCCAAGATCCGCCAGGTCGACGATTACCAGAGCAAGGGCCTGCTCCGCGCCGAGGAGGCCGACGCCCAGCGCAGCGCGTTGCGCAAGCAGCTGATGGAAGCCGTCATCCCGAACGTGCCCGCGCCCAGGTTGCCGATGCGTGCGCGCGCCTGGGCGGTCGTCGCGATGCTGGTGCTGGTGGGCGCCGTCACGGCCTACCTGCTGTCGGGCCATGCCGGCCTGCGCCGCCGCAGCGAGACCCTGCTGGAGCAGGGCAAGATCGCCGCCGCGCAGGACGCCCGGATGCGGCGCGAGAGGCTGGAGCGCATCAGGCGCGGCGAGTCGCTGGCACCGGACAAGTACGGCGTCTTCGCGCCCTCGTCCGCCGTGTCGGCCGCCGCGTCGGCCTCGGCCCCGCTCGCGAACGCCGCATCGAAGAACGCCAGCGCCTCGGCGGATGCCATCGCCCCGCTGCTGTCGGGCCGCGTCACGCTCGCTTCGAAGTTCGAGGGCCGCGTCGCCTCGGACGACACCGTCTTCGTCACCGTGCGCACGCCCGACGACCCGACCGGCCTGCCGCTGGCGCAGATCCGCGTCGAGGTCAGCAACCTGCCGTTCGACTTCAACGTCGGCGCGCGCGAGATGATCGGCTCGCCCGACCGCTTCCTGCATGCCGACAAGGTGATCGTGTCGGCGCGCATCTCCAGGAGCGGCAGCGGCCGCGCGAAGGCGGGCGACCTGGTGGGCCAGTCGGGGCCGGTCGCGCCGTGGTCCAACGACGTGCGCTTCACGATCGACCAGGAAGTGCGCTGAGCGGCGCATGGCCTCTGACGCCGGATCGAGGCACGGGTCGACGCCCCCGCTCGCTGGCGCGTCCCTCCTGCCGCCCAATGCAGGAGGCCCGCGCCGCCCGCGAATGGCAGGACGATGCGGGCCTCGACCCGGCGCGCGCGGCGCCGGTCAGGTCAGCGTGCGGCTCAGGCGGCCGGCGTGGCGGCCACCGCGTTGCGCAGGCGGATGTGCAGCTCGCGCAGCTGCTTCTCGTCGACCGCGCTCGGGGCGCCGGTGAGCAGGTCCTGCGCGCGCTGGGTCTTGGGGAAGGCGATCACGTCGCGGATCGACTCGGCGCCGGTCATCATCGTGACGATGCGATCCAGGCCGAAGGCCAGGCCGCCGTGCGGCGGGGCGCCGTACTGCAGCGCGTCCAGAAGGAAGCCGAACTTGGTCTGCGCGTCTTCCTTGCTGATGTTCAGCGCGGAGAACACCTTGCTCTGCACCTCGGCGCGGTGGATACGCACCGAGCCGCCGCCCAGTTCCCAGCCGTTCAGGACCATGTCGTAGGCCTTGGCGATGCAGGCGCCCGGATCCGAATCCATCAGGTCCTCGTGGCCATCCTTGGGCGCCGTGAACGGGTGGTGCACCGCGTTCCAGCGGTTCTCCTCGTCGTCGCGCTCGAACATCGGGAAGTCGACGACCCACAGCGGCGCCCACTTGTCCTCGAACAGGCCGTTGGCCTTGCCGAAGTCGGAGTGGCCGATCTTCAGGCGCAGCGCACCCATGCCGTCGTTGACGATCTTGGCCTTGTCGGCGCCGAAGAAGATCAGGTCGCCGTCGGTCGCGCCGGTGCGCGCCAGGATCTCGGCGATCGCCTTGTCGTGCAGGTTCTTGACGATGGGCGACTGCAGGCCTTCGCGGCCCTTGGACGCGTCGTTGACCTTGATCCACGCCAGGCCCTTGGCGCCGTAGATCTTGACGACCTCGGTGTAGGCGTCGATCTCGCCGCGGCTGATCTCGGCGCCGCCCTTGACGCGCAGCGCCACGACGCGGCCGCCGGCCATCGTCGCGGCCGACGAGAACACCTTGAAG
>DATCRO010000972.1:0-3266 GCA_036569025.1 Burkholderiaceae bacterium | reverse complement strand
GGCCTGAGCCAGGTGCTGCTGCGCCGTGGCAGCGAAGTGGTGCTGGACTGGGACGCGCGGCGCCAGGCCCGCTTCACCGCGACCGATTCGCAGGGCCGCGCGCTGGCCGTGGCGCTGGCCGAAGGCAGCGTGCTGCGCGGCGGCGACGTGCTGGTGGCGGCCGACGGCTCGCTGATCCGCGTGAAGGCCGCGGAGCAACCGGTGCTGGCAGTGACGCCCTGCCCCGACCACGGCACGCCGCTGGACCTGCTGCGCGCCGCCTACCACCTGGGCGGCCGCCACGTGGCGCTGGCGCTGCAGGCAGACCGCCTGCTGCTGGCGCCCGACGCGGCCCTGGCCGCATTGCTGCGCGCGCAGCATCTGATCGTCACCGAGACGAAGGCGGCGTTCGATCCCGAGAACGACGCGTACGAGGCGCCTGCGCATGCGCACGGGCATGCACGTCATGACCATGGCCACGACCATTCGCACGGGCATGGGCACGATCACGGACACGGCCACGCGCATCACGATCACGATCACGATCACGATCACGATCACGATCACGGCCACGGCCACGGCCACGCGCACGCCAAGCCGAAGCCGGCCGGCAAGGCCGTGGGCATCCCGGTGGTCGGCCAGGCCGCCCCGCACGTGCACGGGCCGCACTGCGGGCACGACCACGACCACGACCACTCGCACGGCCACGAGAAGCACGGCCGCTAGCACGCCGCGGCCGGGCGTGCGGCGGCGGCCTGCGCCGCGCCGGGTGGCCAGGGCGGGCCCGACGCCGCCGCCGTCGCGCTAGGGTTTGCACTGACGAGCGGGCGGCGTCGCCCTCGACCTAGCACAAAGACGGCAGGGACGTCATCGGCCCACGGCTGCAACGGTCACGGATTTCCAGTACCTTTCGCGCCAGACAAGCACCCAGGAGGCACCGCATGCGCGGTCTACAAGAACGCCTGAAGGCACTGAGCGCGGCTCGCCTGCAAGGCATCGGCCGAGGCGTCGAGAAGGAAAGCCTGCGCGTGACGCCGGCGGGCGCGCTCGCCATGACGCCGCACCCGCGCGCGCTCGGCTCGGCCCTGACGCACCCGCACATCACCACCGACTTCAGCGAATCGCAGCTGGAGCTGATCACGGGCGTGCACCGCAGCGCGGAGTCGGTCGAGGCCGAGCTGACGCAGGTGCACCAGGCCGTCTACCGCGCGCTCGGCGACGAGATGATGTGGGTCGGCAGCATGCCCTGTACGTTGCCGCCCGACGAGGACCGGATCCCGCTCGGCCAGTACGGCACGTCCAACGTCGGCATGTCCAAGACCGTCTATCGGACGGGCCTGGGCCATCGCTACGGCCGCCGCATGCAGACGATCTCGGGCATCCACTACAACTGGTCGCTGCCGGAAGTGACGACGGCGGAGTACTTCGGGCTGATCCGCAACTTCCGCCGCCGCTCGTTCCTGTTGCTGTACCTGTTCGGCGCGTCGCCCGCGATCCCGCGCGGCTTCGCGGACCAGGCGCCCGACCTGCAGCCGATGGGCCCCGACACGCTGTACATGCCGCACGCCACGTCGCTGCGCATGGGCCGCCTCGGCTACCAGAGCGACGCGCAGAACTCGCTGTGCGTCAGCTACAACAGCCTCGACAGCTACGCGGCCTCGCTGTCGGACGCGCTCGTGCGGCCCTACCCCGCGTACCAGAAGCTGGGCATCCAGGCCGAGGACGGTTCGTACCTGCAGCTGAGCGACAGCCTGCTGCAGATCGAGAACGAGTTCTACAGCACCATCCGTCCCAAGCGCGTGATCTTCCCCGGCGAGCGCCCGCTGCACGCGCTGCGCGAGCGCGGCGTCGAGTACATCGAGGTGCGCTGCATGGATCTGGACCCGTTCGTGCCCGCCGGCATCGCCCCGGCCACGATGCGCATGATCGACATCTTCCTGCTGCACTGCCTGCTGGACGACAGCCCGCTCGACTCGCCCAACGAGATCGCCGAGCTCGGGCGCAACCAGCAGCGCGTCGCGTCGCGCGGCCGCGAGCCGGGCCTGAAGCTCGAGCGCGGCGGCGTCGAGGTTCTGATGACGGACTGGCTGCGCGAGATCCTCACCGAGTGCGCGCCCATCGCCGCCTGGCTCGATGCCAACGAAGGCACCGACGCCCACGTGCAGGCGCTGGCGGCCGCGCGCGCCGCGGTGCTCGCACCCGAGACGCTGCCGTCGGCCCGCGTGCTGGCGCAGATGCAGTCGCAGCACGGCGGCTCGCACGACGCCTTCGTTCGCACGCAGTCGCAGCGCACGCGCGAACACATGCTCGCGCTGGACCTGCCGGCCGACGTCGCCGCCCACATGGCCGAACTGGCCACCGAGTCGCTGGCCGAACAGGAGCGCATCGAGGCCGCGGACACGATGCCGTTCGAGATCTATCGCCAGCACTACCTGGCGCCCGAGCGCCTGCGCCTGCCGCGCGGCACGCCCGTGCCGGCGGCCTGAGCGGTCGCCCCGGCGACCGCCCTCAGGCGAGCCGGCCCACCGGCAGCGCCGTCGGCTCGACGGCCATGCGGCGCCAGCGCCACGCGCAATATGCCAGCGCGACGGCCGCGAAGGCGACACCGATCGGCAGGTAGCCCGTGCCCGTCACGAGGTGCAGCATCAGCGCCGCGAGGCCCAGCAGCACCGGCGCGATGCCGGGCATCGACATCTCCAGGCCCGTCACGCCGCGAAGGCGCGCCCACCGCCGCCATTGCCACGCGACCTGCGGCAGCAAGGCCGGGAACAACGCGAAGGCCATGCCGCCGGTCGACCGATTCACCACGCCCGGCTGGATCGCTTCGGCAAAGGCATTCAGCGCCGCGGCCAGCGCGAAGCCGCACAGCGCGGCGACGACGAAGACCAGGCTCATGCGCCACGCCAGCCAGCGGTTGAGGCCCGCGCCGCGCGGCACCCCTGGCAAGAGCACCAGCAACGCCTGCTCGCTCCGCGTCCGGTGCAGCCGGGCCACGGCCTGCAGCGCCGGCGTGCAGGCGCCCGTCAACAGGCTGAACGACAACCACGGCGCGACCATGGCGCCGAACTCGCGGCCCGCCAGCGCCGACACGACGGCGCACAAGCCGCCGCCGACCAGCACGAACAGCACGCCGTCGCGGATGCGCGTCGTCCAGTGCGTGGCCGGGCCGAGCCCGACCAGCAGGCGCGCCATGACGGGGCTGTCCCGGCGCGCGAGCAGGCGATCCGTCCACCACGCGTAGGGCCGACGCGCGATGGCGCGCAGGCCCGGCGGCATCGGCAGGTCGG
>DATCRO010000971.1:0-2111 GCA_036569025.1 Burkholderiaceae bacterium | reverse complement strand
TGGTTGTAATGCCCGTTGGGGCCCGCTTCGGAAACGAGCTGGTTGCTCATCTTCTGAAGCACTCGTGCATCCTCCAGTTCCTCTGCCAGATGCGCCTCGCTTTCGCGCAGCGCCGCCGCGCCGCGGGCGCGCTCGACCTCGGACCAGCAGCGGCCGGCGATGCCTGCGACGAGCGCGAGTTCCTCGGCCGACCAACGGCGCGTCTCGCGCTGGTTGACCGCCAGCAGGCTCACGAACCGTCCGTTGACGAGGACCGGCATCGCCACGTCGGCGCCCACCCCGAGCCTTGCGTAGCCCTCGCGGATGAGTGACGGCACGCGTGGATCCGATTGCGTGTCGTCGACCACGACCGGCTTGCCTTCGAGCAGCGACGTCGTGAACGGCTCCCAGGCGTCCAGGCCGAAGCGGCCCGCGACCGCCGGCACCCCGGCGCGCTCGAACGCCGCGCCGATCACGTAGTCGCGCGCCGTCCAGTCGATCTCCGCCCAGCAGGCCCGCTCCACGCGGAGGTGCTCGGCCACGAGCCGGCACGCCGTCTCCGCCACGGCCGCAGGGCCGCGGGCGCCGCGCACGGCATCCGAGAAGCGCACCAGCAAGGCGTTGAGCTCCTCCGTCCGCCGCCGCGCGCGGGACAACTCGATCTGCCCGCCGACCCGCGCGATCAGCTCGCGCGCCGAGAACGGCTTGGCCAGGTAGTCGTCCGCGCCCGCGAGCAGGCCCTCGATCGCGGCGTCCTCGCCCGCGCGCGCCGTCAGGAAGATGACCGGCGTGTCCTTGAGCGCCGCGTCGCCGCGGACGGCGCGCAGCAGCGCGAAGCCGTCGACATTGGGCATCATGACGTCGGCCAGGATCAGGTCGGGCGACTGGCTGCGCGCCTCCCGGATGGCTTGGGCACC
Source organism: Burkholderiaceae bacterium (assembly GCA_036569025.1). Taxonomy (GTDB): domain Bacteria; phylum Pseudomonadota; class Gammaproteobacteria; order Burkholderiales; family Burkholderiaceae_C; genus Scleromatobacter. The sequence continues at coordinate 1,215 of DATCRO010000971.1, read as the reverse complement.
GTCCGCGGCCAAGGTCACCGTCCAATAGGCGCCGAGCAGGCGGCGAAGGTAGTCGCGCAGGTCCGCGTTGTCGTCCGCGACCAGCACGTGCGCGCCCGGCGCCGGCCGCAGCCGCCCGCCCTTGGGCGCGCCGAGCGGGTCGTCGACCATGTCGCGCGGCACGCGCTCGTCGCCCCAGTTGCCGGCCTCTCCGGCCAGGCCCGCCGCGATGGGTGCGGCGCGCGCATCGGTGGCGTCGTCCGCCACGGCGTCCATGGTCCGGCGGAACGGTTTCAGCGGCAACCAGACCGTGAAATCGGTGCCGTGGCCCTCGATGCTGCGCACCTGCACCTGGCCGCCCATGCGGGAGACGAGGTCGTGCACGAGCGCCAGCCCGATGCCCGAGCCCTCGATCGTGCGGGCCCGCGCGCCGCGCACGCGATGGAAGCGCTTGAACAGGTTGGGCAACTCGCCTTTCGGGATGCCGACGCCGGTGTCCGAGACGACGAGTTCGACGTGCAGCGAGCGGGCGCCCAGGCGCACGGTGATCGCGCCGTCGAAGGTGAACTTGAGCGCGTTGGACAGCAGGTTGGAGACGATCTTGTCCCACATGTCGCGGTCGACCGGAACGAGCGGCAGGTCGTCCGCGCATTCCAGGCGCATGGCCAGCCCGGCCCGCTCGATGGCGCTGCGAAAGACGCTCGCGACGTCGGTCGTCAGGCTCGCCAGGTCCGTGGGTTGCAGCACTGCGCGCTGCCGGCGCTGTTCGATCTGCGAGAAGTCGAGGAGGTCGTCGACGAGCTGGAGCAGGCGCCGCGAGTTGCGCGCCGCGACGTCGATCTCGGTCGCGAGCCCGGCGGGCAGCTCGTTGCTGCGGCGCTGCAGTTCGTCGAGCGGCGACAGCAGCAAGGTCAGCGGCGTGCGGAATTCGTGGCTGACATTGGCGAAGAACTCGGTCTTGGCCCGGTCGAGCTCGGCAAGACGTTCGCGTTGTTCTCGTTCGAGCTGCAGGGCACGCGCCTGGGCCAGGCTCGCGCCGACCTGCTGGGCCACCAGCCGGACGAAGCCGCGGTAGTCACCGTCCAGCGGGCGCAGCGGGTTCAGGCCGGCGACGAGCGCACCGGCCGGCGGCTTGTCGTCGGCCCAGCGCAGCGGAAAGACCAGGGCCCTTCGCGGCCCGCGCCGGCCCTGCGCGTCGCCGGCATGCGACGCGATGCCCGGCACTCGGCGCTCGAG
>DATCRO010000970.1:0-2514 GCA_036569025.1 Burkholderiaceae bacterium | reverse complement strand
CGTAGGCGGCGACCACCAGCACGTCGGGCCGCGCGGCGTCGAGCGCGGCGCGACCGGCCTGCGCGTCGTCGGGGAACTTGCCGTCCAGCCGCAGGCTGCGCGGCTGCGCGACCGCCACGCCCAGCTCCAGCGCCAGCTGCTTGACCGGCGACGGCGTCAGCTTCATGCCGCGGCCGGCCGGGCGGTCGGGCTGCGTCAGCGCCAGCGGCACGTCGTGGCCGGCCCCGGCGATCGCCTTCAGCGCGACGGCCGCGAAGTCCGGCGTCCCCGCGAAGGCGACGCGCAGCACGGGCGTCGCCATCAGCGCTTCGTCTCCTCGCGCGTCTTCTTGATCATCTTGGTCTTGATGCGGTCGCGCTTGAGCGGGCTGAGGTAGTCGACGAACACCTTGCCCATCAGGTGATCCATCTCGTGCTGCACGCACACCGCGGCCAGGCCTTCGGCGTCGAACTCGTACGGCTTGCCGTCGCGGTCGAGCGCCTTCACGCGCACGCGGGCGTGGCGCTCCACCTTCTCGTAGACCTGCGGCACCGACAGGCAGCCCTCCTCGCCCAGCACCCAGTCGTCCGAGCTCTCGACCAGCTCGGGGTTGATCAGCACGCGCGGCTGGTCGTGCGTCTCGGAGGTGTCCATCACGATCAGCCGGATGTGGCGGTCCACCTGGGTCGCCGCCAGGCCGACGCCGTCGGACGCGTACATGACCTGGATCATCTCGTCGGCGAGCGCGCGGATCTCGTCGGTGACCTCGGCGACCGGCTTGGCCACCGTGTACAGCCGCGGATCGGGGTAACGAAGAATCTGGAGTTGATGCATGGAAAGATCGTTCCTGGAAATCTGCCACGAAAATCACGAGTAATGCGGCGAGGACCCTTGCGAGCGCGGTGCAGAATGTGTTGGACGCAACAACCGGACTCAGGGTGAACGCCTATCTCCGTCGTAACGGAGTGTCCGATTCATTGCGACATCAGGGGTTTGCGGGCAGAATCTGCGGCAAATTTGCTAGTTTCTTGCCGGCTGGATTACTCCGGCCGATTCGGGATTGTCGCAGTTCTGCGCGGATTCCGTCTCACCTGCGTCCCATTGCCTTCGACGGCCCGGGAGTTTTCTGCACATGACATTTCGATTCCGTTCCGCCATCACGCAGCCCGCTGCGGCCCTGAACTTCGCCGTGCTCGCGGTGGCGGTGCTGGCGGCCACGCCGTCCGTGACGCAGGCCTACCCCATCACGCCGCAGCAGCGCGAGACCGCGAACCAGGTCGCCGCCAAGGGCGTGCCGCTGTCGGAGCTGGCCGAAAACGCGCCTGACACGTATACGGTCAAGCGCGGCGATACGCTTTGGCACATTTCCGGCATGTTCCTCAAAAGCCCGTGGCGCTGGCCCGAGCTGTGGGGAATGAATCTCGACCAGATTCACAACCCGCACCTGATCTATCCCGGCCAGTTGCTGGTGCTCGAGAAAATCGACGGCATGGCCCGCCTGAAAATCGGCAACACCGTCGGCGGCGCGGGCGACACCGTCAAACTGTCGCCGTCGATTCGCAGCGAATCGTCCGAATCGGCGGCGATCTCGTCGATCCCGATGAATCTGATCGGGCCGTTCCTGACCGACGCGATGATCTTCGACGAGAACGAGCTGGCCAAGGCGCCGCGCATCGTCGCCGGCGAGGAAGGCCACCTGATGCTCGGCCGCGGCAACACCGCGTACGTGCTGGGCGACCTGGGCAACACGCGCAGCTGGCAGATCTTCCGCGAGCCCAAGCCGCTGGTCGATCCGGACACCAAGCAGATCCTCGGCTACGAGGCGCGCTTCGTCGGCTCGGCCGACCGCAAGCAGGACGGCGAGGCCCGTCCGGGCGCGGAGTCGGGCGGCCTGAGCGTGCCGGCCACCTTCATCATCACGGGCAACCGCGAGGACGCGCAGGTCGGCGACCGCCTGGCGCCCGCCACGGTGCGCGACTTCGCCCCGTTCGTGCCGCATGCGCCGGCCAACCCGGTCAACGGCAAGGTCGTCTCGCTCTACGGCGACGCCCTGTCGGCCGGCTCGAACCAGATCGTGTCGCTGAATCGCGGCGCGCGCGACGGCCTCGAGCGCGGCACCGTGCTGGCGCTGTGGCACGAGGGCGCGATCACGCACGACAAGTCGGTGCAGAAGGGCGCGCTGATCAAGCTGCCCGACGAGCGCATCGGCTCCGTGTTCGTGTTCCGCGTGTTCGATCGCATGGCCTACGGCCTCGTGATGGACACGACGCAGCCCACGCTGCCGGGCGACCGCGTCAGCCAGCCCTGAGCGGCGCCGGCGACCGCCCCTGAACGCACCGAGCCTCCGGTTCGAACGCCGCGCGGTCGCCGCACGTCCCTTCGCACGGCCGTCGTCACGCCCCTGACCGCCGACTGCCCGGTGCGCTCATGTTGTCCCGCGACGAACTCGCCGGTTGGCTGCGGCTGTCGACCACCCCGGGCGTCGGCCGCGCCACCGCGCGCCGGCTCCTGACGGCTTTCGGCTCGCCCGAGCGC
>DATCRO010000969.1:0-3046 GCA_036569025.1 Burkholderiaceae bacterium | reverse complement strand
CGTCGCGAGAGCGGCGAGAAGCATGGACTTTTCAGCGGCGGCGACGAACTCGTAGTGGGCGCTACGCGAGAGGAGCCGCCGCTGAAAAGGCCCCGCTTATCGCCGTTCGCAGCAGGCGCCTTCTGCCGCGCAGACTCCTAGGGCCTGTTCACACTCAATGCGTGCCCGCGTGACCTCCAGAAAGCCCGCCTTCAAGGCGCGAGCGCGCCGACGTGGTGGCGCCACGGCAAGCGTTCCCTGCGGTCACAACGCCGAAGGCGGGCTTTCTGGAGGATCACCCGCAGGCAGCCGGCGCGGGCACGCACTGAGTGTGAACAGGCCCTAGTCGAGGGGAAACACCGGCACGTCCGCGACGTGCTGGCGCTCGATCTCGGCGCGCAGCGCGGCCAGCGCCTCGGCCACGACGCCGGCCACCTCGGGCGACGCCGCCATCGCGGCCTCGTCCATGTGCGCACCCAGCAACGCGACGGGCAGCGAGCGCTCGCCGACGAGGCCGGCCGACATCGTGCGCAGCGTCTCGCGCAGCGCGTCGTCGGCGTGGTGCGCGCGCGGCGACGCGTTGAGGACGGCCACCGGCTTGTGGATGAACGGCGGGAAGCTCACGAGCCAGTCCAGCGTGTTCTTGATCGTGCCGCTGACGCCATGCGCGTACTCGGGGCTGGCGATGACGATCGCGTCGGCGGCCGCGACGGCCAGGCGCAGCGCCACCACGGCGCGCGGCAGTTCGTCATCGGCCACCACGTCCTCGAGGTCGGGGTTGTACAGCGGCAGGCGTCCCAGCCAGTCGGCGATCTCGATGTCGGCGCCGGGGCGCGCCAGGCGGGCGGCCGCGCGCAGCAACGCGGCGTTCAGGGAGTCCTTGCGCAGGCTGCCGCACAGGGCCAGCACGTTCAGGGGAGCGGTCGTGACCGTCATTTCGATACCTCGCTGGGGCATTTCTCGCCGGGGCCGGCGATGCGGTCGAACTGGGAGCGCGAGTTGTCGGCCTCGACGGTGGCGAAGTGCCCGGGCGAGACACCCTCCATCGCATTGACGTCGGGCGAGAAGCCCTGCGACGAATCGCGCCAGGTGATGTTGCCGCCGGCCACGCGCCAGGTGCCCTGGTAGTTCAGGTGGTCGCCGGCCTCGGTGTTGGGCAGCATCATGTAGGTGCCGTCGGCGTGCAGCTCGACGCAGCGCATCACCGCGCCACGGGTCGAGGTCCAGACGCCGGCCATGTCCTGCGGGACGTCGGCGGGCGGCGCCGCGGGCGCGGATGCCGGCGGCGGGGGCGCATGCCTTGAACAGCCGGGCAGCGCCGCGGCGAGCGCGGCTGCGGCGGCCAGCGGGATCGCGCCGCGGGCCAGGCCGGGCGTCGCATGCAGGAACGGGATCAGGGACAAGTGGGGCTCCGTCGGACGGGGGCGCGCGGCCACGGCAGCCGGCGCCCGTCGCCCCCAGTCTAAGGCGGTCGCGCCCGGGCGCGCGGGCGCGTCACGCATGCCCCCGCGCGGACTCAGAGCACCTTGGCGAGCGCGGCCAGAAGGTCCTTGCCGCGGGGCGAGCCCCAGCCCGTCACCGCGTCGAAGCCCGAGGTCGACTTGAAGCCGCCGACGTGCGCCGTCACGTTGTCGCCCGACGCGATGTCGTTGCAGCCGGCCTTGCCCAGCGGCCCGCCGCCGGCCGAGGCCGCGCCGTACAGCAGCGGCGTGAGGTAGCCCACGCGCTTGCCGCTGGCCGCCAGCTGCTGGTTCATGCGCGCCACCAGCGCCGCCCACAGCGGCGCGGAGGCGCTGGTGCCGCCGCTGATCTCCTGCTGGCCTCCGGCGACGACGAAGTAGCCCGTGTTGGCGCTCGCGTTGGCCGCGACGTCCGGCACGATGCGCCCGGCCTGCTGCCCCGGGTTGACCGGCGCGATGTCCAGGCCCGACTGCCACGCCGGCCGCGCGATGCGCGCGCTGACGCCGCCGCCCGTGGAGCCGCCGTTGTCGGCGCGCAGGCCGTCGCCGTCCTTCCAGGCGCGCTCGCTGCGCTTGGCGCCGGCGCGCAGCAGGGTGCCGCCCACGGCCAGCACGAAGGGGCTGGAGCACGGGAAGTCGACGTGCGCATGGCCGTCGTTGATGCCGTCGGACGAGCCGTCGTCGCCGGCGGCCACGCAGACGGTGATGCCCATGAGCGCGGCCTCCTGCAGCGCCTCGTTGACCTGCGTGACGGCCGATGCCGTCCACACCGACACGTCCTCGGCGTAGCCCCAGCTGATCGACAGCACCTGCGGCTTGTACGTCGCGTCGTGCATCGCGGCGTCGAGCGCGTCGATCCAGCCCTTCTCGGTGAACTGGCTGAACCAGACGGGAATGGTCGCCTTCGGGCACACGCCGGCCAGCACCTCGACGTCCAGCATCACCTCGCCGGTGGCCTCGTCGTTGGTGTCGGTAGGCATGTTGTCGACGCTGATCGGCACCACGTCGGGCAGGCTCGCGAGGCCCGCGGCCTGGCCGAAGGCGGCGAGGTCGTCGGGGAAGTAGCCGCCGCCGAATTCCAGCAGGCCGATCGTCTGGCCGCTGCCGTCGCCGTCGGGGAAGTCGTAGGCCGCGGCGAGCTCGGCAGGGAAGAACCAGGGGCGCTTCTTGGTCGTCGCCGTCTTGCGGTCGACGACGTGCCGGCGCTTGCCGCCGTCCGGGCGGCGGCGCACGACGCGGCGGTTGTCCAGGCCGAAGACGCCGACGATGTCCTTGTCGAGCGCCGCCGGCACGTGCAGCGGGCCGACGCGGCCGCGGTACGGGCCGCGGATGCCGTCGTACTGCATCAGCTTGACCTGGAAGGCCTGCTCCATCGCGCTGACGGGGCCACCGAGCTGCACCCTGCGCGTGGCCGCGTCGCTGGCGAGCACCGTCAGGCCCATGTTGGCGTAGGCGTCGGACACGCGCTTGATCGCGGCATCCGACGCGCCGTACTGCGCGCCGAGCTCTGCCGCGGTGAGCGCGCGCGCCGGGCGCTGGTCGACGCCCGGCAACGGCGCCTTGCGCGCCAGCTTGAGCGTGACCTCGACCCAGGCCTCGGCATCGGA